>NZ_AP018316.1:0-77328 GCF_002368115.1 Dolichospermum compactum NIES-806
GATAGAATCTCCGCGTCTTTAGACCGGAGAGTGTCAAGGATAGATAGGATTGAAGTACCATAATTTTCTACAATGGTTAAAAAGACTTTTATAAAAGGTGCAAGTTAAAAAAATGTCTAAAACTGTTGCTGAAGTGATGAGTCGTGATCCTATCCTCGTTCATCCTCAAACTCCCTTAAAAGAAGCTATCCAAATTTTGGTAGAAAAACGAATTAGCGGTTTACCTGTAATTGATGACGCAGGTAAATTAGTAGGCATTATCTCCGAAACAGACTTGATGTGGCAAGAAACAGGTGTGACTCCTCCTGCATATATTATGATTTTGGATAGTGTGATTTATTTACAAAATCCTGGTGCCTATGAACGAGATTTACATAAAGCTTTAGGACAAACCGTAGGGGAAGTGATGAGTAAAAATCCCCTGACTATTTCTCCTGATAAACCATTAAGAGAAGCAGCAAAATTAATCCAAGATCACAAAGTTCACCGTCTCCCAGTCCTTGACAGTGCGGGTAAGGTAATTGGTATTCTAACTCGTGGTGATATTGTTCGCACTATGGCTGCTGAGTAAGTATTAGGGAGTAGGGGGGAGAAATATTTTTTGACAACGGACAACTGACAAGGGACTATGAAATGAGTGTATCTGCTGATAGTATAAAAGAGTTACTGCGTTCCGACAATTTAGGCGATCGCTTGCGTGCAGTTAACCAAATTCGGGATCTAGAACCACAAATCGCTTTAGAATTAGTCCAAATTGCCATTCAGGATAAAAGTGCGCGTGTCCGTTATTCTGCTGTCAGTCAAATGGATACCCTGGGAACACAGGATTTACCATTATCCTTGACTATCTTACGGGGTTTACTACATGATCCTGAAGCAGATGTCCAAGCAGCCGCAGCAGACTGTTTAGGTGCGCTAAAACTGCATGACGCTTTTGATGATTTACAAAAGCTTTACCAGGAAACACCAGAATGGCTAGTCCAGTTTAGCATTATTGCCACATTGGGAGAATTAGGAGATCCACGAGCCTTTGAATTACTTACCCAAGCGATCGCATCCGATAATGGTTTAATTCAAACTGCGGCTATTAGTTCCTTTGGTGAATTGGGAGATCCAAAAGCAGTTCCTCTCCTAGTTCCATACAGCACTAACTCAGATTGGCAAGTGCGTTACAGAGTTGTGCAAGCCTTAATTCGTTTGAATAGTGATGAAGCTAAATCTATTCTAGAAACTTTGGTGAATGATGAAGTAGAAGCTATTTCCAAAGAAGCAAAAGCTGGTTTACAGTTAGTCTAATTTAGTAGTTGCGTTTACTATATAAAGCGCAACTGCTCACGTAATTTTATCCACTATGTCAGATCATCAGCTTTCTGTGTTTCAGTCTGGTATTCGAGACAATCATGACCGGGGTACAGTTGGAGATTTTCTCAAAGATAAGATTGAACCAGGCTCTAAATTATCTATCGTCTCTGCTTATTTTACGATTTATGCCTTTGAAGCTTTAAAACAGGAATTATCGTCTATTGATAACTTAGATTTCCTGTTTGGAGAACCTCGATTTATTCAAGCCATCGGCACTAATACTGACCAAAAAGCTTTTAGAATTGAAGATACTGGTATTCAACTAAGCAATCGCCTCAAACAGAGTAAATTAGCTAGGGAATGCCAAGAATGGATACAAAAAAAGGTCAATATTCGCTCAATTAAACAAATTAACTTACTGCATGGCAAAATGTACCACATTGATAATAATGGGGTAAAAACTGCCATTTTAGGTAGCTCGAATTTTACCTTAAAGGGATTAGGATTAGCTAACTCCAATAGTAATATTGAGTTAAATTTAATCGTTGATAGTGAAAGGGACAGACAAGATCTACAGTTATGGTTCGCAGAGTTATGGAATAATCAAAACCTAGTACAAGATGTCAAGAATGAAGTAATTACTTATCTCAATCAACTTTATCAGGATAATGCCCCTGAGTTTATTTATTATAAAACACTGTTTCATTTATTTAAACGATTCTTAGACCAACAAGCAGCCAATGATTTACTCACTAAACAACGTCACTTAACTGATACAAGGATTTGGAACTTATTATTTGATTTTCAGAAAGATGGGGTCAAAGGTGCGATTAATAAAATCATGGAATATAATGGCTGTATTATCGCTGATAGTGTGGGTTTAGGAAAAACATTTGAAGCTTTAGCCATTATTAAATATTTTGAGCTATTGAATTATAAAGTCTTAGTGTTATGTCCTAAAAAATTAAGAAGTAATTGGACAATTTACCATGCTGCTAATAATAGTGAATTAAATATTTTAGTGGAAGACAGATTTAACTATACAGTCTTGTCTCATACAGATTTGAGTAGAGATACGGGATATTCAGGGGATATTAATTTAGAAACCTTAAATTGGAGTAATTATGATTTAGTGGTGATTGATGAATCTCATAACTTTCGGAATAATACCAAAGGGAAACGAGATGAAGATGGAAACGTGATTAAAAAAAGTCGCTATGAACGTCTGATGGAGGACATTATAAAAAAAGGCATTCCTACTAGAGTCTTATTACTATCAGCAACTCCTGTGAATACAGACTTAAAAGATTTAAGGAATCAGATTAATTTTATTGTTGAAGATAAAGATAGTGCTTTTAGTCAAACATTGGGTATTGAGAGTATCAAACAAACGTTAACCACTGCCCAAAAAGAATTTACTCTATGGTCAAAGAAAAAGCAACACCTTAGTAATGAGTTATTAGAAAACTTAAATTCTAGCTTTTTTACATTATTAGATGGGTTAACGATTGCCCGTTCTCGTAAACATATTCAAAAGTATTATCAAGAAACAATTGAAAAATTAGGAGGTTTCCCAGAGAGACTGAAACCTATTTCTTTGTTTTCTCATATTGATTTAGAAGATAACTTCTTAGATTATGATGATATTAATGAGCAAATTTCTGATTATCAATTATCTTTGTTTAAACCCTCCAATTATGTTTTAGAACAATATCAAGATTTGTATGAAGGGAAAGTTATCCAAAATAACTTCACTCAAAGTAATCGAGAAAATTACTTAATTGGCATGATGAAAGTTAATTTTCTCAAACGTTTAGAAAGTTCCGTTTATTCCTTTAGGATTACCTTAGAAAGAACCATTAGTAAAATTAAACAGTTAGAGTCAAAAATTAAAACATTTGACCAGTATCAAACAGAAAATATCAAAAATGAAGATTATGAAATAGAAGATGCTGATGATGAAGAATTACAAGCTGCTTTTGAAGTAGGTAGAGAACTAAAATATCAATTAAAACATTTAGACATTGACAGATGGTTAGTTGATTTAGCCAGGGATAGAAGACAACTGCATAAGTTATATATTCAAGCGAAAGATGTAGATGTTTGTAGAGATGCTAAATTAGCAAAATTAAAAGAATGTATTGAGAGAAAAGTTACTCATCCCACTTTTAATAAACAAGGTAAGGAAAATAAAAAAGTCATCATCTTTACAGCTTTTGCAGATACAGCTAAATATTTATATGATGCTTTGACAGCGTGGGTAACAACAAAATTAAATATCAATATAGCTTTAGTAACCGGAGGTAATAGTGGTAATAAAACAACCTTTGGTAGTTCACGCTTTGAGGAAATTTTAATGAACTTTTCTCCTCTTGCCAAGCAACGAGATAAGATAAAATCAATGCCCCAAGAGGGAGAAATTAATCTATTAATTGCTACTGACTGTATTTCTGAAGGTCAAAACTTACAGGATTGTGATTATTTAGTTAATTATGATATTCATTGGAATCCTGTGAGAATTATTCAACGGTTTGGACGCATTGATAGAATTGGTAGCCTGAATCATACAGTGCAATTAGTTAATTTTTGGCCAACAGAAGACTTAAATAAATATATTAATCTCAAAAATCGAGTTGAGGCGAGAATGGCCTTAGTTGATATTACAGCCACCGGGGAAGATAATCTTTTAAATGTAGATGAATTACAAGACTTATTCACCGAAGAAATGAGTTATCGAGATGAACAGTTACTACGGTTAAAAGATGAAGTATTAGACATTGAAGATTTTAATGACAGCATTTCTTTAACAGAATTTAGCTTAAATGATTTTCGGATAGATTTATTAAATTACTTGCAAAAAAATAGGGAACTGTTAGAAAATGCCCCATTAGGATTATATGGAATTGTCTCTACCCCTACCCATAAGGAGTATGATGTTATCAAACCTGGGATTATTTTCTGTCTACAACAGATGGGGAATACATCAGGAAATGAACAAGTTAACCCTCTACAACCTTATTTCTTGGTCTATGTCAGGGATGATGGCAATGTTCGCTATACCTTTGCCCAACCTAAACAAATTTTAGAGATGTATCGTCTCTTATGTGCGGGGAAAACCCAACCATATAAAGATTTGTGTCAGTTATTTAACCAGCGTACCAGTAATGGATCTAGTATGAGTAAAGAAACGGAACTACTAGATAAAGCAGTTGATTCTATCACCCGTACATTTACTAACCGTGTCACTAGAAATCTTTTTAAGTCAGGGAAAGGGGGTATTACTCCTCTCAAACAGCAACAAGTGACAAAAACCACAGACTTTGAACTGATAACCTGGTTAATTATTGAAGATGATGCAACAAACCCTTAAATCTGCTATTGAACAAGCATTAAAAAACTTTAGTCAAGTTTCTACCTCTGATGGTATTAAGCATCTGTTTGAAACTTTGGGTTACTCAACTCAACGGGAAGTCCCGTTAGATAACCAAACCCCTAATGAGGTGCTAGAAGTATTTGCATGGGAGAATTTTCGGGAAGATAAGGGGTTATTAGAGGAGTGGGAGTCGGTTAATTGTTTATTTCAGGTGACGGAAGATGAGATTACCCAAAATGGACAGGGAACATTATTTCAGCCTTCTTTTGACACAGATTATTTAAAATCTTATATTTTTATGGGTTTAACCTTACAAAAACCTGTTTATTCTCGTAGTGATTTAGCAAAAATTACCCGTGAAATTAACCGTCAGTCAGATATTCCCATTATGGTGTTATTTCGCTATGGGAATTATGTTACCTTATCAATAATTAATCGTCGTCCTAATAAGTTAGATAGGGATAAAGATGTCTTAGAAAAGATTACTTTAATTAAAGATATTAATATTAACTCTCCCCATCGGGCGCATATTGAAATATTAGCAGATTTAGCTTTAACCTCTCTCCCACATATCCAGAATTTTGACCAACTACATACAGCTTGGCAAAAAGTTCTCAACACCTCGGAACTTAATAATAAATTCTTTCAGGAAGTATCTCATTGGTACTTTTGGGCAACTCAAACCGTCACATTTCCAGATGGGGGAGAAGCGGATGAATCTCTCCGTAATGCTACCAGTGTGATTAGATTAATTACGCGGTTGATTTTTGTTTGGTTCTTAAAAGAAAAGGGGTTAGTTCCTGATGCTTTATTTGATGAAAACCAGCTAAAAAATTTCCTGAACTCTTTAGCAGCAGAGGAAAGTACCTATTATAAAGCCATCTTACAGAATCTCTTTTTTGCCACCCTAAATACAGAAATGAACACCGATGAAAAGCCTGATAACCGCAAGTTTAGGGGTAAAAATCAGCAAAAGGGTGGGAGAGATGGACATTATGGGATAGTTAATGTTTATCGTTACCAAGATTATTTTACTAATGCTGATGAATTTTTAGGATTATGTAGTAATATCCCTTTTTTGAATGGGGGATTATTTGAATGTTTAGATAGAGATAAAAATGATGCTTTTGCACCTTCTCCAAAAGGAAAAGAGAAAACCAAAATTAGAATTGATGGTTTTTCTGATAGAGAAGATAATGTTTTAAATGTTCCTAATATTCTCTTTTTTGGAAAAGCAACTGATGTTGATTTAAACAAAGCCTATGGAACTAAAAATAAAAAATATGAAGTCCAGGGATTAATTAATATATTTAATCGTTATAAATTTACCATTGATGAAAATACTCCCATTGAGGAAGAAATAGCATTAGACCCAGAATTGTTAGGTAAAGTATTTGAGAATTTATTAGCAGAATATAACCCAGAAACGGAAACCACAGCTAGGAAACAAACGGGGTCTTTTTATACTCCTAGAGAAATTGTTAATTATATGGTAGATGAGTCCTTAATTGCTTATCTGCAAAACTCTCTCCCTGTAACACAAGCTTCCAGCTTGTCAGAAAAAGTAACACAAGATTCCAGCTTGTCAGAAAAAGTAACACAAGCTTCCAGCTTGTCAGAAAAAGTAACACAAGATTCCAGCTTGTCAGAAAAAGTAACACAAGCTTCCAGCTTGTCAGAAAAAGTAACACAAGATTCCAGCTTGTCAGACCAAAACACCCAAGATGGGTGTGTTACGATATCCAGGAGATTTCTTCCCCATTGGCAACAAAATGGGGCAACTTATTTTGTCACATTTCGTTTAGCAGACTCTCTTCCTCAAGTAAAACTGCAATTATTACAACAAGAAAAAGAAGAGTGGCAAAAAAAACATCCTGAACCTTTATCAGAAGCAGAAAAAGCGGAGTATCATCGTCTTTTTTCCCAAAGAGTTGATAAATGGTTAGATGCTGGTATGGGAGAATGTCATCTCAAAAACCCTCAACTTGCTAAAATTGTAGCTGATGCCTTGACTTATTTTGATGGCGATCGCTATCATTTAGGAGAATGGGTGATCATGCCTAATCATGTTCATGTTATTGTGACACCATTAGGCAACTATAAATTATCAGAAATTACCCATTCTTGGAAATCTTTTACTGCTAATCAAATTAATAAATATCTTAACCGTCGTGGTCAATTGTGGCAAAAAGAATCTTATGATCAAATTGTGCGATCGGCTCAACATTTAGAAACAGTCCAAATATATATAGCTAATCATGCCCCCAATGTAGCACAAGCTTCTAGCTTGTCACAATCTAACAATCAAGATGATTATGTTACTGTAGCACAAGCTTCTAGCTTGTCACAATCTAACAATCAAGATGATTGTGTTACTGTAGCACAAGCTTCTAGCTTGTCACAATCTAACAATCAAGATGATTGTGTTACTGTAGCACAAGCTTCTAGCTTGTCACAATCTAACAATCAAGATGATTGTGTTACGCGCCTTACTCATTTACTATCATATACTGATGACTCCCATCAATTTAATGATGATGAAGTTGACTGTTTAATTCATGCCATTGATAACCTGAAAATTATTGATATTGCTTGTGGTTCGGGTGCGTTTCCCATGGGAATTTTACAGAAATTGGTGTTTATTTTAGGGAAACTTGACCCCAATAATAGTAAATGGAAACAGCAACAGAAGGAAAAAGCTATAGCACCTGTGTTAAAGGATATTCAGGTAGCGAAACAGATTAGTTATGAACAAGCAAGGGAAGAAGCGATACAGAAGTTACAGGAAAGGTTAGCAGAAATAGAAGATGAATTTGAGAATAATGATATGGACTATCCCCGGAAGTTATTCTTGATTGAAAATTGTATTTTTGGGGTAGATATTCAACCGATAGCGGTACAAATTTCTAAGTTACGCTTTTTTATCTCCTTAATTGTTGACCAAAGGGTGAATAATAATCAACCCAATCGGGGGATTTTACCCTTACCTAACCTTGAGACTAAATTTGTTGCTGCTAATTCTTTAGTCAGTATTAATAAACCTCAGAAATTACAATTAGAATTAGATTTAAGAAATGAAGAAATTAAGGATAAAGAAAAACAATTAGCAGAAGTAAGAAAACGTCATTTTAAAGCTAGAACTCCTCAAACAAAAAGAAAATGTAGAGAAGAGGATAAAAAGTTAAGACAAGAAATTGGTGAATTATTAAAACAGCAAGGTTTACCTGATGAAATTGCTGTAAATTTATCAGAATGGGATTTATATAATCAGAATTTATCAGCTAACTTTTTTGATCCAGAATGGATGTTTGGGGTTGATTATTTCGATATTTGTATTGGTAATCCTCCTTATGTAAGACAAGAGAAAATTAAGGAACTAAAACCAATTTTAAAACAACAATATAGCTGTTTTACAGGAGTTGCTGATTTATATGTTTACTTCTTTGAACAAGCAATCAAACTTTTAAAAGACAAAGGAATTTTAACTTATATTACATCTAATAAATATTTTCGTTCAGGATATGGGGAAAAGTTACGAGAATTTTTAGTTAAGAAAACTCAATTAAAACAATTAATAGACTTTGGAGATGCACCTGTATTTACAGCTATAGCCTATCCTAGCATCATCATCACTGTAACACACGCTTCCAGCGTGTCACAAACACAAAAGATGGATAAAGTAATACACGCTTCTAGCGTGTCACCAAAACAAAATATTGATACTAAAATAAAAGTATTAAATTGGCAAATAGGTAAACCCATTGATAATTTTATCGAAGTTTTAAATACAGACAGTTTTTACATTGAACAAAAAGCCTTAAAACCTCAAGGATGGCAATTAGAAGATAATACTGTTTTACAGTTATTAGAAAAGTTAAGAAAAACAGGAACACCATTAGGAGAATACGTTAATGGCAGGTTTTATCGTGGTGTTTTAACCGGGTTTAATGAGGCATTTATTGTTGATAGAGAAACGAGAGATAGATTAATTAATGAACATCCTTCATCAGAGGAAGTTTTGAAACCATTTTTACGGGGTAAGGATGTTAAAAGATGGGTGGTTAATTTTGCTGAACAGTATTTAATCAAGATTGAATCATCGGAAAATAAAAAACATCCTTGGAGTGATAAATCCGAGAAAGAAGCTGAGAAGATATTTTCTCAAACTTACCCTGCTATTTATCAATATTTGAATCAATATCGAGAACAATTAATTAAACGATATGATCAAGGTAAATACTTTTGGGAGTTGAGAAGTTGCAAATATTGGCATGAGTTTGAAACAGTGAAAATAGCGTATCCTAATATATGTTCTAGAAATACTTTTGCTTGGGATGAAGAAAAATATTTAACTAATCAAAAAGCTTTTATTATAGCTGATGCTTCCAAATATTTAATTGGTATTTTAAACTCTAGTATATTCATGTGGTTTTTTAATAAATTATTAGCCAAGTTACAAAATGAATTTTATGAACCTAGTGCTATTTTTATGAAAGATTTGCCTATCCCCAACCCTACAGACACGCAGGATGCGTGTGTTACAAGAATTGTAGATAAAATACTGGAAATAAAACGCCAAAACCCAAAAGCAGACACAACAAAATTAGAAAGAGAGATTGATGAGATAGTGTATAAATTATATGGGTTAGAAAAGGAAGAGATTCAGATAATTGAAGAAAGTGGAAAACGATGATTTATAATTAAATCATCTGTATTTAGAAAAGATGAAACCAATGAAACCAATGAAACCAACAACAATTTATTTACCAGAAAAAACAGACGCTAACCTCCAAAAATTAGCAACTCAAACAGGAAAATCTATTCCTGAAATTATCCAAGAATTAATCGAGGATAATGTCAAGCACAAATAACTTGAGTTTGTTATAATTAACAATGTGAATTAATAGAGGCTTAACTTATTATGGAAACAATTACCCTTCAAGTTGACCCAGAAATTGCCAAAGCATACCGAGAAGCAGAACCCGAAAAACAGAAAAATTCCCTTATCGTTTGTAATCTTATTCTTAAAAAATTTTTAAAAAATACAAGTTTTGAAGAAATTGTTCAACAGATTCGCCAAGAAGCAGAACAAAACGGCTTAACTCCCGAAATTTTAGAAGAATTGTTAAAAGATGAGTAAACTACGAATTTTTTAGATACTAACATTTTAATTAGTGGATTACTGCTATCTTCATCAACATGAAACTAACGGAAATTAGACAACAAGGATATAAAGCATTAATTGAATCCTTGGGAGTTGTAGGAATGTTACGCTTTATTCAACAATTTGAAATAGGTTATGGGGATTACACTACTGAAAAGTATCAATTAGAAGAACCAACCATAGAAGATTTTCAACAATTTGTGAGAAGGGATAATCAGGAAGTAAATAAATAAACAGATACTTACGGCGAATAGTTAACCACCATATACCTGTGTCCAAGTCGTCCATAAAAATACTATCACCGCACTGATAGCTAAAACACCTTGAATCAAATTCCCCACAACCGTTCCCACAGTAATCCCTATCCCAGCTTTTACCGCAGGCCATAATTGACGTTGGTATAGAAACTCACCCACAATTGCGCCTAACAATGGTCCAAATAAAATTCCTAACAACGGTCCACCAAAAGGTAAAGCTGGTAGTAATCCAAAAAATCCCAGTAACAAACCCACAAATGCGCCAATTTGTCCCCACTTACTAGCACCGGCTTGTTTTGCTCCGATATAACCGGCAAGGAAATCAACTCCTGTACTCAGAAGTAAAACAATAATTGTCACAATCAGGGGAATTTTAATAGCTGCGAAGGAATTACTCACGATTCCCCAGATAATAATAGATATTAAAATCAAACTACTTCCAGGTATGGCTGGAACTACAGCACCAATAATCCCCACAAACATTACAGCCACTAAGAGTAAATAAATAATTTGCATAATTATTGTCAGAATCAGGATGTCCAGGATTAAAGGATGAAGACATGGATTTTATCACCAATTACCCATTACCCATTACCAAGGGTTGCAGCTAATTTATCGGCAATTCCCGCAATCCAGTTTTCATCTTGTTTTGTGTAACTGCGGGGAGCATTTGCCGCTAAAATTAAAACCCCTTCTTTGCCAATTGGTTGACAAATTACACCTTGTGTGTTATCCGGTAAATAATCAAATTCAATTTTACCAGGATAGACATACAAAGCAACTAGATAAATTGGCTTTTGTGTTTCTAATACTTTTTTTAAGATTGTTCCTGGTACTACTTCCGATCTAGGAGCTAATACACCGCGACGCAGTAAAACCTTACCTTGATAGTAAACTATAAGCGATCGCGTGACTGTATTTGTTAATAATAACCGCGATGCCCATGCTAATTCTATTTTCGCGGCTTCTGGTAAATCTGCTGCTAAAAAGAATCCCTCTTCCCCAATCAATTCTACTGTCTCCGGTGTGCGCGGCTGTACCTGTTGCCAAATTAAACCAGTTAAAATCAACACCGCACTCAAAATAACCCCCAGCACATCTCCTCGCGCTTGGGAGTTTGTCAGTTGCGGTGTTAACAACCGATTCATTAACAAAAGCACAGCACCTAAACCCCCAACAACTAAGGGTAAACGCCGTAAAACTCGATTGGGATCTGATTTAGTCATTAGTCATTAGTCAGTTGTTCGTTGTCAGTTGTCATTGATAAACTTCTTACTGTCACCTGTCACCTGTCACCTGTTCCCTGTCACCTAACTTCCTACTCTTCTCCCGGTTCTAGGATGCGTTGGAAAAGATAACCAGTACCTCTAGCGGTGAGAATTAGTTCAGGGTTGCTGGGATCATCTTCTAATTTTGCCCGTAATCGGGAAATATGTACATCCACAACGCGAGTATCTACATGGCGTTCAGGAGTATATCCCCATACTTCTTGCAGAATTTCTGAACGGGAAAAAGCTTCACCCGAACGACTGACTAACAATTCTAATAAGCTAAATTCCATGCCAGTTAAGCGAATTCGCTCATCACCTTTATAAACTTGACGCTTATTTGTGTCAATTCTGATAGTGCTGACATGAATTACCCCAGAACTGGGAATACCATTTGCACCTGTTTTGTCCACCCGTCGCAAGACTGAACGAATCCGCGCTTCTAGTTCTTTGGGTGAGAATGGTTTAACGACATAATCATCAGCACCTAATTCTAACCCGGTGATGCGATCTGCAACATCGCCCAAAGCGGTGAGCATAATAATGGGGACATCCGATTCTTTGCGTAATTCTTGACAAACGCCATAACCATCGAGTTTTGGCATCATTACATCTAAAACTACCAGGTCTGGTTCAGCTTTGCGAAATATTTCTAAAGCTTCCTCACCATCCCCTGCTGTCACCACATCGTAGCCAATCATGGAAAGGCGTGTTTCCAAAATCCGACGAATGCTCGCTTCGTCGTCTACTACCAGGATTTTTTCTTTATGACTTTCCAAGTTTTGTCATGCTCCTTAACTAAAATTTTTCATGATTAATTTTAAATATCATAATATTAAGATATCATTACTCTCAATTGATTTGGAAAGAGCTTCCAACTATTACTATTATTAAATTTCAGTTTTTTCCAAGAATTAATCAAAAATTAAGATTATTATCTAAAATTTAAGCATGGCAAAGCCAAAAACCATTTATATCTGTAGTAATTGTGCAGCGGAATTCTCCCAATGGTTCGGAAAATGTTCAAATTGTGACACTTATGATTCTTTAGTTGAGCAGAATATTAGCTCTTTTCTGGGGGATATACCTAGCCGGGGTGGGGTGGGAAATTGGCAAGCTGGAGGTCATAGTAAATCTCATGGTAAACCAGCTAAAGCTAGATCCTCTCTGACTTTTGACCAAATTAGCGATCGCCAAATTGCTCGTTGGGAGTCCGGTTATGGCGAATTAGATCGAGTTTTAGGCGGGGGTGTTGTTCCCGGTTCAATGGTATTAATTGGTGGTGATCCTGGTATCGGTAAATCTACTTTATTACTACAAGTATCTAACCAATTAGCACAAAAATATCGGATTCTCTATATTACTGGAGAAGAATCTGGACAACAGGTAAAATTGCGTGCTTCTCGCTTGGGAATGTCCAAACCTCCGCTTATCGTCACAGAAGATCATCAAAACAAAGATCGGGAAGCACCAGTGACAAATCCTGCACAACCCATAGATCCTGACAGTATAGGCGCGGATTTATATATATTACCAGAGACGGATTTAGAAGAAATTTTGCGAGAAATAGACTCTTTGAAGCCCAATGTGGCGGTAATAGATAGTATTCAAACAGTATTTTTACCAGCTTTGACATCAGCACCGGGTTCAGTGGCTCAAGTCAGGGAATGTACCGCAGCCTTGATGAAGGTGGCAAAACATGAAGATATTACGATGTTAATTGTTGGTCATGTTACCAAAGAAGGTACGATTGCCGGACCGCGAGTATTAGAACACTTAGTTGATACTGTATTGTATTTTGAAGGCGATCGCTTTGCTTCCCACAGATTATTAAGAACTGTAAAAAACCGTTTCGGAGCGACACACGAAATTGGTATATTCGAAATGGTATCGCAAGGATTAAGGGAAGTTGATAATCCTTCCGAATTATTTTTAGGCAATCGTGATGATCCGGCTCCAGGTACAGCCATTGTAGTAGCTTGTGAAGGAACAAGACCCATAGTAGTGGAATTACAAGCTTTAGTTAGCCCTACCAGTTATCCCTCTCCTCGTCGAGCAGGTACAGGCATAGATTATAATCGCTTAGTGCAGATTCTCGCCGTATTAGAAAAGCGTGTAGGTGTCCCCATGTCCAAATTAGATTCCTATGTTGCTTCTGCGGGGGGATTAAATGTAGAAGAACCAGCAGTAGATTTAGGAATTGCCGTTGCCATAGTTGCCAGTTTCCGCGATCGCATCGTTGATCCTGGTACAGTCTTAATTGGAGAAGTAGGATTAGGGGGACAGGTGCGATCAGTTTCCCAAATGGAACTACGATTAAAGGAAGCAGCAAAACTGGGATTTAAAAGAGCGATCGTTCCTAAAGGCACAAAATTTCCTGAAATTGGCATAGAGATATTACCAGTAGGTAAAGTCATAGATGCAATTATTGCGGCTGTACCTCATCAAGAATTGACAGAAGAGGATTTAGAACCTGATGAGGATGAATAGTCTAATTTATTTCTTAGGCGTTGCTGAATCGAGGCAAAACTAGGTACTCCTATCGGTGCTTATGATTTTCAAATTGCTTCTATTGCATTAGCCAACAATATTATTTTAGTAACTCATAATACTAGAGAATTTCAAAGAGTTGAAAATCTACAACTTGAAGATTGGGAAGTACAGTATTTACAGTAATAGTATATTAGGCAGTATAAAGTAAAAATACTAAAACTTTTTGAGATTGGAGGCAATATTTGCTAAATACTCAATTAGTTGAGGCGATCGCTTGGGTGCAGTTAATCAAGTTCGGAAACAAGGTACAAAATCCCACCCCATCTCAATTCCAATGCCTTTCCACAGGGACAGACAAGATGCCTATCCCACAAATTAACTAACTTTGAGCAATACCTTCTTCCCGTGCGGCTTGTTGAACAGCAGCAGCCACAGCAGTAGCAACACGCCGATCAAAGACAGAAGGAATAATATGTTCCCGATTCAAATCCGAGGGTTTAACTAAAGATGCGATCGCACTGGCAGCTTGCAAACACATATTAGTAGTAATCGTCCTAGCCCGACAATCTAAAGCCCCACGAAACACCCCAGGAAACGCCAGGACGTTATTGATTTGGTTGGGGTAGTCACTGCGACCCGTAGCCATCACAGCAACGTTTTTAGGGGCTAATTCGGGTTGAATTTCGGGAATAGGATTAGCCATTGCAAACACAATTGCATCCTTTGTCATTCCCTGTACCATTTCTGGAGTCAAAACTCCTGGTGCGCTGACACCAATGAAGACATCTGCACCTTGGACTGCACCAGCTAAAGTTCCTTGGGCTTTCACAGCAAACTCCAGTTTTTCAGCCGTTAAATCGGTGCGATTAGTGGAAATAATCCCCTTAGAATCACACATCAAAATAGTTTCTGCACCAGCTTTGCGGAGTAATCGAGCGATCGCTACCCCAGCCGCACCCGCACCATTAATGACAATGCGGATGTCTGTAAGGGATTTTTGCACAAGTTTCAGAGAATTAAACAAAGCCGCTAAGGTGACAATCGCTGTACCATGTTGGTCATCATGGAAAATCGGGATATTTAATTCCGCCCGCAGTCTTTTTTCAATTTCAAAACAGCGGGGTGCAGCGATATCTTCCAAATTCACACCACCAAAAACAGGGGCGATATTTTTCACAGCTTTGACAATCTCATCTGTATCTTGAGTATCCAAACAGATCGGAAAAGCATCCAGTCCAGCAAACTCTTTAAACAGCATCGCTTTTCCTTCCATCACGGGTAAAGCTGCTTCTGGTCCCAAATTGCCCAAACCAAGGACAGCACTACCATCAGTGACAATGGCCACAGTGTTCTGTTTGATAGTCAGATTATACACTTCCTCTGGATTTTGGGCGATCGCCTTACAAATGCGACCAACTCCGGGAGTATAAGCCATAGCTAAATCAGAAACACTTTTGAGCGGAATTCGACTCACAATACTGATTTTGCCACCGCGATGCAAATTAAAGGTGCGGTCATAAACATCAATCACCTGAATATCTGGTAATTCCTTTACCGCTTGCACAATAGTTTCCGCGTGTTCCGTACTTGCCGCATCAACAGTCAGATCACGGATAGATTCTTGACGGCTTTGTTCAATTAAATCAATTTGTCCTAGATTACCACCAGTCAGAGCGATCGCTTGAGTAACAGAAGCTAACATCCCCACCCGATTGGGAATTTGTAAGCGCAATGTCACACTAAAACTAGAATTAGGAGTAAGATTTTCCATGTGTGCTAATCTCTATTTGAAATTTTAGATTTTATAGTGAATTGCTACGGGAAATTTTATTTTCACAAAAAAACCGTATCATCCCAATTAATCAGATATCCAGAATTATTGACCATTTGCTGTAAATATTATTCCTTTTCCCTCTCCTCTTAGGAGAGGGTTAGGGAGAGGTTTGGAGAGGGGTTCTATATTTAGTTAAACACAAACCCGTAGAGGCGCAGGGCCTGCGCCCAAAATTCTATTTTATTAGATCGAGAATTGCTGTAAGTTCCCAAAAAAGTCATAATAATCCAAAGCTTCCAAAATCCCCCAAGCATAATTTCCTTCAGCAAAGTAAATCTGTGGTAAACCGCGCAGCTTTTCCAATTCCTGACTGTGATTTCCCACCACCACCGCCAAAGTATTACCAGCTAACATAGATTCATCATTACCCGAAGCTCCAGCCACCAAAAAGCGTTGCACCGGCAACCCCCATTTCAGAGCCACATAACGAATAGCATCCCCCTTAGAAGCTCGGATAGGCAATAAATCAAGATACATATTATGGCTATAAAATCCCCTCACATGGAGACGATGTTGGCGCAAACGACGGATAATTTCGCGGACACTAGGTGATTTTGCCTCATCCACAAAATAGCTAACCTTAAACTTACCCTGAGCATCAGCCGATTGCAATTCTACCCCAGGAATATCCTGCATCACTTTCCGAATTTCTGACCGTCGCCAATGATAAGAAATATGTCTTTTCCAACTTGTATCAGTGACTATTTGCGGACCATAGTAAATTTCACTTCCTGCCGATGTAATCAGCAAATCTGGCATGGGGAAGCGCCATTCTTCCAACATACTTAAGGTACTTTTCAGACTACGCCCTGTAGCAATACCGAATCCAGTTGTATTCCCTTGATCACGAATCCTCTCAATTAATTTTGCTAAAGCTTCCCCATCACCTAATAGAGTATTATCAATTTCACATACCAAAAACCGATCAGCCGTTGGTAAGTGATTAGTCTCTGATATATTCCAATCGGGATGTTCATCTGCGGGGGATTTAACAAGCGGACTTAACAGAGATTGAATGCGTTTTTGGGGCAATAATTGGTGAACTTGTTCGAGATAATGCTCTACGTGACTATCCCAAGAAAAATGTTGGCAAACATTAATCATGCCATTTTTAGACCATTGTTGCCATTGTGCTGGATTTGTGAGCGATGTTCGCAAAGCATTTTGGATATCTTGAATATTTAAAGGATCAATTAATAATCCATTTTGACAAGCAGCTAAAATATCCCTTGGACCACCATCAGCCGTAGCAATGATCGGTACACCACAGGCGCTCGCTTCAATTAATGTCAGTCCAAATGGCTCTGTCAAAGCTGGGTTAATAAACACTCCTTTGGTTTTCGCTGTCAGCCGATATAAATCTGGTACATCATCTGCATGATGATGTTTAGGATAAGCAACATGACCATAAAGATCATAGCGGTCTATTAATTGCAATATCTCCAAAAATACCTGACGCGGACCCGATTCCATCGCCAAAATATCGTCTCTTTTACCTAAAATTAGCACCAAGTTAGCTAATTTTCGCAGTTCGGGATCTTCCCCATAAGCTTTAATTAAACTACTGACATTTTTACGGATAGCTGGGCGAGAAATCGCCATAATTATAGGCTTTTGGATGTCCTTAAGAAACTTCTCTAATTCCTGTTGAATAGGCGGATTTTGCCAATTATCTGCGGCTGGATAAAAACGCTCCAAGGTGACACCTGGAGGGATGACTACCATGCGTTCAGGTTGATATTGATCGTAAACGCTATACTGCTCATCAACTTCTTGATGAGTGCTGGCTATGACTAAAGCTGCACTTCCCAGAGTGATTTCTTCTGCTTCTATTCTTGTACTAATATGAAAATTTTCCTCAATAGTTTTTTGTTTAGTTCCATGTTCTAATAATCTTTGTTGTTTAATGCGTCCCAAGGAGTGACCTGTATGAACCAGAGGTATGCCTAACCAACCCGCAACCCTAGAACCTACGTATCCAGCATCAGCATAATGTGTATGAATAACATGAGGAATTTTGCCGATTTTACGAATGTGTTTGAGTAATTCATCTGCAAATGTATCTAAATGTGGCCAAAGAACTTCTTTGCGGAGGTAGCGTTTGGGACCACAGGCGATGCGAATAATTTGGGCTTTATCTGCGAGAATTTCGACTGGTTGAGCATAATCAGGGCTAACTTTGGGATCATTTACCAACCGGGTTACTAAATCAACTCTTGCGACTTGGGGATTTTTAGCTAATGTGCAAGCCAGTTCTACCACGTATTTGGTTTGTCCACCAGTGTCAGCATCTTTCCCTAACTCTAGATTGTTACCACGAATTAAACCATGAACGCTGACGAGCAAAATGTACAACCCTGGGTTGTTTGACACAGTGTTGATTCCTCTATAATTAGCCATAAATCAGACGTTTTTGCGTGATTTGTTATAGTTATAGCAGGAAACAGGAAACAGGCAACAGGGAACAGGGAACAGGGGAAGTAGGGGGGGAGAAAGAGTTTTCCCAATGACAACTAACCACTGACAACCTACGGAAGTAGTTCTGGGAGAGTTGTTTCTAGTTTCAGACAATTAGCGCCATTCACCTGTAATTGATACTCTACCTTATCCATCAGCCGATTCATAATTAACCAACCATAACCACCTTCTTGCTTTTCTGTGGGATTGGGAGGAAAGTAAGTAGATAAATCAAAACCTTCACCATAATCCCAAATCTCTATATATAAATCTCGGTCTTTCAATTCTAACCGCAATAAAATTGTTAAGCCAGGTTTGTTTTTATGGGCATGACGCACAGCATTAGAATATGCTTCCACTAAAACCAAGCGTAAGCGAATTGATTGTTTTATCCAATCAACAGATTCCCCTAATTGCAATTGTAAGCATCCTAATAACCATTGTTCTACAATATTGATAAAACTTAGGTCACTGGGAACATGAAGTTCACTTTTCATAACCTATAAAACCTCTAAAGACAGTATAGTTTGATCATCTTCTTGAACATTGTTATTGGTTTGAATAAAAGCTAATAGATTATCAATATTAAGGGGTTGGGACTGTTTTTTTATAAGTTCCCATAGACCTACTTGATTAAGCACAGAACGATGATTTGTTATCGAACTATCTAAGGTTTCCCAGACAGTTGCTTCTGTGATACCATCACTAGCCAGGAGTAATGTGTCTCCATAAGAAAGAATCAAACGACCGGATTCAGCCTGCCATTTAGGTAGTATTCCCAAAGGAATACTGCGAATTTTCAGATAATGAGGAGAATCATTCAAAGTCGCTTGCTTTGACCAGACAAAGGGATAAATATGTCCAGAATTAGCATAGACTAGTTCTTTGGTAGTTGGGTGATAACGGGCTAAAACCATTGTGATAAAATAATTGCTGCTCATTAAGTCGTCTCTCAGGGCAGAATTCAGATTCTGCATGATGACATTTGGCTCTACTGGTACTTCTTGACAGAGTTCCCGCCGCAGCAGCGAAATCGTACTAGCCATAAATAAAGCTGCTGGCACACCTTTACCAGAAACATCACCAAGTGCTAACCACAAATCACCATTAGGATGAACAAATACCTCAAAAAAATCACCGCCTACCTCTCGTGCTGGATAGCAACAAGCTTGGACTTTGACACCTGCCATTTCTGGTAAAGTCTGCCGCAATAGGTTATTTTGAATTTGACGAGCTACTTCCAACTCTAGGTGAATTTGTAGTTGTTTCTCTTGCAAACTCTGATAAAGTTTGGCTTGGGAAAGGGCTAAGGCTGCTTTTTCTGCTACACCTGTAATAAGTTGAATATCTTCTTGATGCCAAATGTGATCACTTCCCAATTTACAAATAGCAATAATAGCTAGTAAATGTTGTTGATAAATGAGTGGGACAACTAGATGTTGACAAGGGATATTTTCGTAGATATCGTCTTTTATTTGATAATGGTGAGTCTGGAAAATTTCGGCAATTAAATCACTAAGGTCTGGAAGTAAATCACAGATTTTAGATTGAGAATTTTGATAGCAAAATTGCTTTTCGGTTAGTAAATCATCTTCGACTGGTTTGACTAAACAATAATGAGCCGCAAATGTTTCTCCAATTGTATTAACGAGTTTTTGCAGCATATTGTCATAGTCTGAAGATTCTCTAATTGCTGTTGTTACAGCATTAAATAAAGATTCCTGTCGCAAGGCACGGGATAATTCTGCTACTCGTTTTTTAACTAAGCGATAGGTATCACCAGCTTGATTAACTAATGTTTGGAGTTGGTTAGGATTCCAAGGTTTTGTAATGTATTTAAATACTCGACCTGAGTTAATGGCATCTACTAAATCTTCTACATCAGTAAAACCTGTGAGCAAAATCCGAATTGTATCGGGAAACCTCTCCACTGTCAGACTTAATAGTTCACTACCGTTCATTTCGGGCATTCTTTGGTCGGAGATAATTACAGCCATTTCACCTTCTTTTTCTAAGATAGCTAAGGCTTCAGTGGCATTATTAGCTTTATAAACTTTAAAATCTTTCCAAAATGTGCGGTAGAGTAAGTCTAAGTTATCTAGCTCGTCATCTACGACCATGAGCTTGAGCTTATCTAACTTTTTTCCAGCCATAAGGTGTCCTTAATTTAATAACTATCAGATAGAATACGGAGTGGTAAATAAGAGAAAGTTTCAACTTTTTGTATTTCCTCTTCTTTTTTCCCGATTTCTGACTGCTGACTAAACCCTAGTACCGCAAGGCGTTCGTCAAAAGTCAAAAGTCAAAATCAAGACATTATAGGCTTTTGGAGGATTTAGAATGGTTGGTTTATTTACGCCGTTTTGTACTAGCTATTTAATGGTCTATTTATTTACGCCAAGCTGTACTAGTTAAATACAATTTATGTAACTAAGCCGGAACGCATAGCAATTACTACTGCTTGGGTACGGTTATTAGCTCCTAGTTTGTTCATAATATTGCCAATGTGGGTTTTTACCGTTCCCCTGGCAATATAAAGTTTCTTGGCGATATCATTATTACTACAACCTTTGGTAATCAATTCTATCACTTCTAATTCTCTGTCTGAGAGAATACCGACTTTAACAAGTTGTTTATGATCATGGGATTTGACAGAATTTGGTTTCTGCTTGGCCCTTTCGACAATAATTCGGGCAATCATTGGATCAATCCAAGGATTTCCCTCAGCAGTTACCCGGATAGCATTTAGTAAGTTATCAAACTTGATATCTTTCATACAGTAGGAGTCTGCACCAGCTCTAAAGGCTGAAAGTACAGATTCTTCATTATCAGATGATGTTAAAATTAATACTTTTGTATTGAATAACTGTTGATGGTTCGCTTTTATTGTCCTGGTTAATTCAATTCCATCTTGATCTGGTAAACCTATATCCACAATCGCCACATCTGGCTGTAGTTTTTCTAACATTATGAACCCATGACGGGCATTGTTAGTGTGTCCAACTACTTCAATTTCGTCTTTTCGTTGTAATGCTGTGCAAATATAAAATCGAGTGAGTCCATGATCTTCAATGATGACAGTGCGGATTTTACTCATATACAAATGCTGCTAGATACTAAATAATATAACTTTTTGTTGACTAAATTATTACTCCTGCCTCTTTCTTTTTTCTTCCTCCTGACTACTGCTGTATATTAACGCCGGGCTACTCGCAATAACAAAAATAAACCTGTGGCTAATCCAAATAAATTGGGCAACCAAGCACCAATTAAGGGCGAAAGTATACCAGCTTGTGCTAATGCTCCAGAGACGGATAGGAGCAAATAGTAACTAAAAATTACAATCACGCTAATACCAAAACTTGTCCCCCGTCCAGTGCGTTGAGGGATGCTACCCATAACTGAACCAACTAAGCCAAAAATAACGCAAATAAAGGGAAAGGCGATTTTTTGTTGGATTCGTACTTGCAGTTTGCGAATTTTTTGATCGTTCCCACCTAAACGTTCTATTTCTAGTTGTTCTAGAGCTTGAGAAATATTCATTTCGCCGTAGTCTCGACTACTTTCGGCTAAGGTTAAAGGCGTGCGGGGAAGTTGTAATTGCTGATGTTCAAAGCGTAAAATATTCCGATATGAGCGATCTGTCGCTACTAAATAGATAGTCCCATTGTAAAAATCCCAAACTTGTTTTTGAGTGTTCCATTTAGCTGATTCGGAAACAACAATTTGATCAACACCGCCTCGGGAACGATCTATAATTGTTAACCCGTTCATTTGCTTACCGTCAAATTGGTCAGCATAAAATAAGCGAGAAAGGATCTTTTTTCGAGTACCATCTGCTTCTTTAAATTCTCGATATTCAGGATAGTAAATATTTTGTTGTTTAAAGGAAGGTTGGTCTGATTTGAGAGCTTCTGCTAGGGTGATAGTGGCTTTGTAATTGGCGGCGGGGGCAATTTGCTCATTGAATAAATAAGTGATGAGCGTGACGGCAAAACTTAACACCACAGCCGTTAAAACCATGCGATAAACACTAACACCACACCCACGCAAAGCGATTAATTCACTTTCACTAGAAAGGCGACTATAGGTCATTAAAGTAGCTAACAAAGTGGACATGGGGAAAGAGTACACCATGACATAAGGTAGCTTTAAGAGGAAAATCTCTAGGGCGATATTGAGAGGTAGCCCGGATTCTACAA
The DNA here is from genome assembly GCF_002368115.1 of Dolichospermum compactum NIES-806. NCBI lineage: Bacteria > Bacillati > Cyanobacteriota > Cyanophyceae > Nostocales > Aphanizomenonaceae > Dolichospermum > Dolichospermum compactum. Next base: position 22,351 of record NZ_AP018316.1, read on the forward strand.
CCTTTCGCAGTAATTCAAATAAACTATCAATTGCTAAAACTACAGAAGTAAATGCACCAACACCAAATAAAAATGGTGAAATTAATTGCATCGCTAAATAGCGATCCATGATAGAAAATGAAAATATGGAAATTAAATTGGAGAAGGGTTTAATTTGTTTAGATATCATGATTATGTTTCGTGCGATCTCTCTTAGATATCCCGCAGGGTAGACACAAAGGCGCAAAGTTTAAACTGCGAAATTATCACCTAAATAATATTGTCGCACCAAGGGGTTGTTATAAAGTTCGTCGGAGTTGCCAAAAGCCAGAATTTGTCCTTCTCGCATGATATAACCACGATCTGTAATTGCTAGGGTTTCGCGGACATTATGATCGGTGATTAAGATGCCCATACCGCGATCGCGCAATTGACTAACAATCTCTTGAATCTCAGACACAGCAATGGGATCAACTCCCGCAAAAGGTTCATCTAAAAACAGGAATTTGGGGCCTTCTTTACCTGCTGCTAAAGCTCTGGCTAATTCTGTGCGTCGTCGTTCACCACCCGAAAGTTGAATCCCTTTACTATCAGCTACCTTTTCTAAGCGAAATTCTTGTAATAAGGTATGTAGTCTGTGTCTCCATTCTCTCCTGGGAACTTGAGTTTGTTCAAATACTAGGAGAATATTTTCTCGCACTGACAACTGACGAAATACACTTGCTTCTTGAGCTAAATAGCCAATACCTAATCTAGCTCTTTTGTGCATGGGGAAGTTAGTAATATCTAAATTATCTAACCACACTTTGCCATGATTCGGTTTTTCTAAACCTGTGGCAATATAAAATGTTGTCGTTTTCCCCGCACCATTAGGACCAAGTAACCCGACAACTTCCCCCTGGCTAACGGAAAGGCTAACACGATTCACAATTAATCGTTTACCGTAGGATTTGTGAATATTCTCTAAAACAATTTTCACTATGGGATTTGGTCTAGATTGTAGATGCTAATTAGAACGTTTTAGGGCTGGAGTTTTTGGGGCCGGTTTCGTAGTTTGTCTAGTAGGATTAGAATCTTCTATCATATATATAGATTCTACCTGACGGTTAGATTGGGGTAAGGCGATGAATTTGCCTTCGTCAATTAAATAAGTGACTTTTTCGGCACGAATACTATTGCTACCCTGTTGTAAAATGTAAACATTACCACTGAAATCAATCCGTTTTTCTTTACTGAAGTATTGAGCCTGAGCAGATGTGGCTTGAATTTGACGAGCCGGGTAAACCATTTGCACATTACCACGAGCAGTAATTACTTGGGTTTTCGCGTCATATTCTTGGGTATCGGAGCGAATAGTCAGGGGACGATTTCCCCCAGATTGGGCTGTGGCGGGTTGCGATTGGGTGGGCAATCCTCCAACACCTACAAGGGAAATTGGCAGTGCTAAGGCTAATCCTAAGCGGCGTATCCGTGATTTTAGTAATTGATAACGAGGTATCATAGAAGCTAGGGAATAGGGAACGGGGAACAGGGAACAGGGAACAGGGAAATAAAATATTAGTCCTATGGCAGAAATGGACGGTTTTTTTTAACTTTAAGTTTCGCTTCAAGAAAACTTGATCATAACTCGCAAAAATTTGTTGCTTGTTAGCGAGTTATCAAGTTTGACACATCTACAAAAGATTCATCAAATTCATTCAATAAATCATCAAAATCCCAAAAATAATAGTTTAGACAATCATCAAACAAATCATCAAAATCCCAGAAATCATAGTTTAGACAGGGAAATAATCGGTAAAAGCCTAACTTGATTTTGAGCTAGTTCGCTATTGGCAATTGTTTCTAGGCTTTCTTGTTGTAGTGTTTTTAACAAATCCACACTTTCAGTTAGTAATTCTTCCACATTAATACCGCCGTAGCTAGGTAGATAACGCCGAAGACGATTACTACCTTCGCCTAAAAGAATCATTGCGCCCCGTTGGTTATGATTACCCAGATGATACAGTCCTACAGCAATTTGGAGAATACCTTGATAAAAAGTTTTATCTGGTTCGATACTATCGATCCAGAGTGCTTCAAGAATGTCATGACAAGCGTAGAACTGTCCAGCATTGAACTGTTCTACACCTTGCCAAAACTCTTCCGGCATGATTTCGCTCATCCCATACTATCCCGAACTTCTTTAATACAATCGAGAGAAATTTCTTGTTTGTCACCAGAAAATTCATTTTCAGGTGTGAGGAATAGCATACAGTGACATTCTTTGCGTTCGCGCATGGGTACGCAGGGACAGTTCCAAAAAGCGGCGTTAACTTCGGCTTCTTTATCTTCGTAGTGACGACAAGGACACAAAGGCGCACCGAGTTCGTCTTTATGCTTGGCTAATCCTTCAATGACGACTGCGGTAACGGAAGGTTCAGAACAGAAGTATGTTCCCGTCCGTTTGGCGTATTGTTCGGAAAAATGCCGCATTGCTTCTAGGCTTTTATCGCTGGATTTTGAATTCACTTCTGATGTAACCATTGGTTGTGCTGTTTATAAATTTCTATGTTTCTTTGCATTGTACATCAGGCTCAGTGTGAGAAATCGCTTCAAAATAAACTGAGGGCTTTTTGGAGTTGGGGTTGTAGTTCTTGTTCGTTTTGGACGATCATGCCAGGATATTCCCGATTAATGAGGTTTGGTGTGGCTGATTCTGGATTTTGCCACAGTAGCCAACGACTAACCGGAGGTAAGGAAGATGTGGTGAAAGAGTTTTGGGTTAGCCAAATGAGGGGGCAATGATCTGGTGGTAAGCTGTTTTTTTCGGTGGGGTTGGTGGCTAAATAATTCTTGTTGCCATTGGAAGGAACTATCTATGGCGATAAGAATTTCTTGTCCTCCGGTGATTACTTCTAATTCCCGGACTCGCAATTCTCCATAACGAGCGCTTGTCCGCCAATAAATCAACCGGGTAGGATCATTGATGCGATAGGGACGCAGCGATCGCAACAAAAGCCGACACCCCCAAAAGCGCAAAACTAACCCCACTAATCACATACAGCCAGCCATAGTATTAATCCCTGCACCCAAATAACACACGGAGATTCCCGCCAACACCCAACCGCCATAAGCAGGTGCAGCAGCATGGGTTTCTAGCCAGTTGTTGATTTTTTTAGTAATTTTCATCTTTCTTGTTTAACTTAATTTGGGGGAACAGGGAACAGAGAGCATTCCAAAATATAGAATCCAGGCGACTGGAAGTCACTGCTACACAGGCAAAACCCACCTGCGTGGGTTGAAAATTTCCTAGTCCGCGTAGGCGGACTTTGTTTGTGTAGCCGTGATTTCTAATCGCCAGCTTATTTTTGTAAAATTGGGATGCTCCCAGGGAACAGGCGATAGGCAATAGGGAATAAATTTGTTTAATGATGATTGAGAATTACTATATCTAAAAGTTCCCTGTCATCCATTACAACTGACAACGGACAACTGACCACTAACAACTGACAATATGGTTTATCCCGTTATTTGGCACAATAATTCAGTCTCACTGATTGATCAAACTCGCTTACCTAATGAATATACAGTGGTGGAGATTCACCGCAGTGAAGATATGGCACAAGCCATTACAACCATGATTGTGAGGGGTGCGCCGGCGATTGGGGTGGCTGCGGCTTATGGAATGTATTTGGGGGCAAGGGAAATTGAAACCAGCGAGCGCCAAGAGTTTTTAGCTAAACTGGAAATAGTAGCTAATTTGTTGCGTTCTACCCGTCCCACTGCGGTAAATTTGTTTTGGGCAATTGGCAGAATGATGCAAACAGCCTATGAAACCTTGGGAACAGTCGCAGAAATTAAACAAGCCCTTTTAGAAACCGCCCAAAAGATCAATGCCGAAGATTTGCAAACTTGTCAAGCGATCGGTGATCATGGTTTAGCCGCATTACCGAAGACTCCAGACCGATTAATTATACTCACTCACTGCAATGCTGGCGCTTTAGCCACCGCTGGTTATGGTACAGCATTAGGTGTAGTCCGTTCTGCGTGGAAAGAAGGACGTTTAGCCAGAGTATATGCAGACGAAACTCGTCCCCGGTTACAAGGTGCAAAACTCACCACTTGGGAATGTGTCCAAGAAGGGATTCCGGTGACAGTAATTACTGATAATATGGCTGCCCACTGCATGAAACAAGGTTTAATTGATGCTGTAGTTGTGGGTGCTGATAGAATAGCTGCTAATGGCGATGCTGCTAATAAAATCGGAACTTATAGTTTAGCTATTGTGGCAAAAGCTCATAATATTCCTTTCTTTGTAGCTGCACCTTTATCTACAGTAGATTTTGAATTAACTGATGGTAGTCAAATTCCCATTGAAGAACGTCACCCAGGGGAAATATATCAAATAGGTGAAACTATCCTCACTCCTCCAGGTGTGGAATTTTATAACCCGGCTTTTGATGTCACACCTGCGGATTTAATTACCGCCATTATTACGGAAAATGGGGCTTTTCTGCCAGGGGATTTATTAAAGGCTAAAAAGGTGCTTTAATTTTGACAGTGACGAGGGTTTAGCAATGCTAAGAGGGTGAATAAACAAGTCCCTCATGGTGTATCAAATATTTTTATATCCCCCTAAATCTCCCTTAAAAAGCTATCGTGTACACACAAGTTAAATTACCCCCCTTAATGCCCCCGATGCTTTGGGGGGAAACCGGAAAAATTAGTTCCCTCCCCAAAGCATCGGGGAGGGTTAGGGTGGGGTAATTTGAGGAATAATGGTGATTCGATAACTTGTGTGTACACCGTAGCTTACTAAGGGGGGTTAGGGGGGATCTGTTGTTTAAGCTAAAATCACAACCTAAAACTTTGCAAACAACCTCTAAACCCATAGAGACTTCCAATTAAAAAAATATCCCAAAATTTCTTGTGGTGCGGGCATCTTGCCCGCTAATAATACAAGGACGGGCAAGATGCCCATCCCACATCCCACAAGATTGGATAGCGAGGTGCTGCTGCAAGCAGTTCATCTCTTTTGTGGAGTTCTTTATATAAATTTAACCCTCCATTTTAATAAAAATTGGTACATATATTTCTTTGTGCCTTATTTCCATGTTCCCTAACTACACAAATAAATTTAGCGGTAAAAAACAGAACAAAACTGTCTAAAATACCACCATATAAGTTAAAATTTACTTCATATAGCAATAAAGTGTATCAAGTAAGAACTATGAGTGGACAAAAAACATTTAACGTCACTGCTGGTATTTCTACCGCATCACAACCCAGTTTATTTGATGGTGTAGCTTCTGCATTGCAAGCATATCAAGAACGTCAGCGTCAGGAAAGGGAAACTGCTATCAAAAGAGAGCAAGATATACAACAAAAAATTGCTCAATTTCGTTCTGGTGCTACTAAAAAAAAGATTGTTGTTCAAGAACCTGAACAGGTTAACTTAATAAATGCTGAGGTAAATCAAGCCTTATCTCAGGATGCACAAAGACAAGTGCAGAATCTAAAAATGCAATTACCAAAGATTAAATCAGAATATCAAATTTTGATTGATCGGCAATTATTGGAATCAGCAAGTGTGCAACAAGCTATTCAGAAGACGGAAAGGGCATTACAAAATAATAATTTAACTGATGCTCAAACCTACTTGCAAACATTAGATGATGCGCGGATTCAGGTAATTCAACAACTCAAAGTAGAGTGGAAAAAACAGTTTGAATTTCTGCAATCTAGACTCGATAATTTACAGTTAAGTCTTCCTAATCATATTACTCAACAATTACAAACCAAAATCAATGGAATGTGTAATAGTTGGCAAAATATTTCTGATGAAGATATAGAAAATTTCCATCAAGAAATTAGTAGATATGAATCTCAAGCAGAGCAAGTTTATACTGCGGCAAAAAATTTAGTAGCATCTTGGCAAGAAGTTGGTTATGTTGCCAAGATTACGGAAATTAATGATGGTGATGTAGTTATTAATATCGAAACCCATGAGGGAGTAAATACGCAAATGCGAATTCAGTTTGATGGTCAACAAATTGATTTAGCTGGTCCTCATGATGAAGAAGGTGATTCTTCCTGTTCTAGTCGGACTTTTGATGTGATTGAACTGTTTCAACAGCAAGGTTATCAGGTGGAATGGACAGCATGGAATGGTGAACCTGTGGACAAAGAATGGCGGAATGTGGACATGGGGATTATTTCCGTAAAAACAACTATGGAGTCTGATTTTAATAAAATACCTGAGCGACGTTCTGAAAGTCAGGAGTATTGATATATTTTATTACCACCAGGCGATTAGAAATCGCGGCTACACGGGCAAAACCCACCTTCGTGGGTTAAAATCATTAACTGAAAGATAGTAAATTATGACACAACCGCTATTGCTAAATATAGCTAGTTGGCTGCCTCGTTCTTGTGCTAATGGTCCAGGAACTCGGATGGTGATTTGGGTGCAAGGTTGTCCTTTTCGGTGTCTAGGTTGTCAAAATCCTGACTATTTGCAGTTTAAGTTAAATCAGGTGGTGACTGTAGAGGAAATGTGGCAAAAATTCCAAGCATTACCGGATTTAGCCGGTATTTCCATTTCCGGTGGTGAACCTTTTGCTCAAGCTCTGGCTTTGGCAGATTTAGCACGTCGCGTCCAGTCTGTAGGCAAAACGGTTGTTTGCTGGACAGGGTATGAATTAAAACAAATAAAATTGAGTAATATTCCCGGTAGTCAGGAGTTACTTAATCATATAGATTTATTAGTGGATAGCTTGTTTATACAGCAGCAAATTAGCGATCAACCACTAAGAGGTTCAAGTAATCAAAAACTGCATTTTCTGTCTGGGCGAATTGTTGAGGCTGATTTGATGAATATACCGCGTCAGGAGTGGATATTAGGTTCAGAGACATTAACATATACGGGGTTTCCTGTGGAATACAAGCAACTTGATCAGGGTGGGGTATAAAGCAGATGAGTATTGTGGTGATAGGCGATCGCAAAACCGGAAAAACCAGCATGGTCAGAGCCTTGGCTGAACATGGGAAATATGTCAAAATCAGTAATATCCTAGCCAGTGACTTATACAATCCCAGTACCAAGGAAATAGCAGGTACGGAGATAGGTGAAAATCCCAGAACCTTAAACATGGAGGTGGATTTACCAGCTACCGGACCAAGACAACTGAATATTTTATGGATTGATGCCCCTGGAGAGTTTTGGAGTAATCCCCAAATTAGGCAAGATTATCCAGCAGCTTGGCAAGGAATGGAAGATAAAGTCAAGCAAAGTAAAGCTGTAATTTTAATGTTACCCCCTCACCAAAGTCTAGTTTCTAGCACTCGGATAAATGTGGCTGCTCATCACCTCCAACCAATTGATACATTACCAACCACTGATCAATGGGTGAATGGTTTACAGAACTGGTTCGACTTTTTACAACAGAATTGTCAACGAGTCAAACACATAGTTATCACCCTCCATAAAGCTGATTTATTTTGTGATGTAGAAGCAGAAGGAAAAGACTGGAGATACCGTCCAGATAGAGGTGGTGCAGCCCCTTGGTATGATTATAGTGATCATGTGGTTGAGTCATATTTTGGAGTAGCAAATCAAGTCATTCGTAAATACAAAGGAACAGAAATTGGTTCTCGGACTAACTTCTTTATTACTACTACCGAAAATCAGGAATTACTAGAATTGCCTTGGCTGTATCTTGCTCCTTATCTTATTTATAGTTAATAGGATGTTTGAAAAGTTTATGGCGAATATAATTCGCTACTACACAAACGTTCGCGTAGCGTCCCGTAGGGATAATGAAAAATCAAGATTTTAACCCACGAAGGTGGGTTTTGCCTGTGTAGACGCGATTTATAATCGCCAAGAGATTTATGAATTTAGACTTAAAAATTTTATGAAGACTCAAAGTACAATTCTGAAAAAACAACAATTAATTGGCAATGATATTAGAATTATTGGCTCTCGCAAATCCGGCAAAACCACTTATTTGGCTTCATTATTGCGACTCCCAGAGGAGTTAAAAAAACAATTTCCTGGCTTGAAAATTACACCTACTTCTGATGATGCTGAAGAACTGATTGGGGAGGCTAAAAATATTCTAGAAAAAGGGGCAGTTTTTGCGGGTACAGATATTGAATATGGTGATGAACCATATTTTTCTTTTCAAATTCAAATTCCCACCAGTAAAAATTCACCAGGAATAACATTAGGATTAAACGTCAAAGATTACTCTGGAGAAACATTTGAATTTGCAGCTATCCCTCACAAAGCCTCTGAATTTCAAGAATATGTAGAAGATTGGTTAACCGCCAAAAGTTGGATGATTATGCTCACAGATTGGGATGCAAGTAATGACGCAAAACTCTATGCACCGGCTCTGAATAGGCTATTAACAGAATTATCCGAACAGGCTAATGTGAATGAAACTTTAAATCAATTGAGAGTTGCCGTAGTTATCAGTAAGTGTGAACGGGGAGAACTTTGGCCTTGTCGTTTAGATGCCGAAGAAGATTTATTTAGAGTTCGTTTAAAGGAAACTTATAACGTTTTGAAAGACAAATTACCACCTTCCAGATTACGGTTTTTCGCCTGTTCTTCCTTCGGTGTGATGGGGGATAGCTCTGGACAACATGATCCCCGTCCTAATCGTTATATACCCGATGATGGCAGTTCTGCCGAGTTTATTGCCCATTTACGAGATGTGGAAGCTTGGAAACCCTTCGGATTAATTTCCCCACTTTATTGGTTAAGCACAGGGAGGGTATTCCATGACGAATGCCTCTAATCTTCCCCTGGACATAGGCGGAAACCAGGATTTTCGCGTTATTGGTCCCCGTCGTTCTGGCAAAACAGCGTTTATGGCGGCTCTATCTCGTTGGCCAAATGCTAAAAAAGACAGTCCTATTCTTGCTGTTGACCCCTATAACGACGAAGCGGGGGAATTAATTAATATGGCTCAGGACATATTAGAAGATGGTAGAGAGTTAGCAAGTACAGATTATGGCAGTGGAGAAGCTGAGGATTTACCAACATACTCCTTACTAATTACCTTAAAAGCTAAGTTTATTAATCATCCTCTCCCAGCTTTAAAAAATCAACCGATCAGATTGCGAGTATCTTGCCGAGAATACTCTGGGGAACTGATCAAAGAATTACGAAATCTTGCTAATCCTAGCGCAAATTTAGTTAGTTATTTAGATGATTGTGCCACTGCATCAGGTTTATTGATACTGATTGATAGCACTGCTACCAGGACATCTGATCAAGAATATGCTCAAGCTTTAGAAAATTTGCAAAGAGAATTAAATGAGCGATTAAGTATTAATAATGGAGGATTACAAAACTATCGAATTGCGGTAGTATTTACCAAATGTGAACAACCTCCCGCTTCAGGTTATTGGCAAGATATAGACACTTTCATGGGCTTGAAATTTCCCAATCTTAAAACTACAGTAAAGAAATGGAGTAACCTATGGGGATGTTCTACAAATTACTTTTTTGCTTCTACCTTTGGCACAAAAGGAACACCACCAAAACCAAACTTCAAGAAAAAAAGTCGGGATAGTGGGGGAACTTATGGAGTAATTGATAAACCAGGAGTATGGCGACCTTTAGGTTTAGTTGCTCCTTTGTATTGGTTAGCAACGGGTAAGGAAGATAATCAATTGAGAGATATTTAGGAGCAGATAATTATGTCAGGTATTCCCATTTACCAATTCTGTAGAGCATTTGATAAAGTTCATTATTCAAAAAAACATGATCGTTACGTATCCGGTGGTAATGTTTTTGGGAAAATCGCTCTTTGGAATGCTCCCGTTCCTGAACCGATTCGTCAAGCAGTAATTGATGGTTATTTTAGATTGAATGATAATTATCCACCAGATCAGGATGATTTTGCTCTCATTGCCAGAGAAATAGATGATAAATACTCAGTTTTAGCAGTAGCAAATGGAGAACTAGATGATGGTGATCGTCCTACTATTGGCTATAAATATTTTTGGTTAGAAAAATCATCCCCAGATATTGATGGTATAGGGACTTTGACTTATTGGTGGTATACTCACGAACAGCCTAAGCCTAAGTTTGATATGTCTGAATTATTTCAACAATCATCACCCAAAATTTTTTATTTTGATAAAGAGCAATTTGGAAAACCAACTTTTAAAGAACCTGAATTACAAGAAATTAGCGAAATAGTAGAAAACCAAGAGAAAATTCCTTATATAGTTGATGTAGTTGTATTTAGAGAAAAAATTGGACAGCAACAGCAACAATATCCAGAATCCATGAAACGACACTATCTGGCTTTAGGTCTTAGTGTTCGTGCTAACTATCTCAATGCTTGGGCTTGGAATGTGCAAAAAATAGAATATCCAGAGGCTTTCCTAGCTGTTTTTTACGCTACTCAAAAGGACATACCCAGCAATATTCGTAACCGTGATTTACCTCCATTACCAGAAACACATAATCCTAATAATCAAACTTCTGTTGCAATACAACTAGAAAATACTACACATCCATCCACAGAAACTCTTAATCTAATACCACCAGCAAAGGAGAAAAGTATTAAATCATGTTTATCTAGTTTAGCAAACGCATTTAATCAAAATAGATTAGATGATAGAAAAATACAAGAATTATTTGGATATTTAAGAGATTATGCAGATGCAGATTGGACTAATTGTATAGATAAAACTACTTTAAAGAATGCATCTTCTCCCCATGAAATTTATCCACAATTAATATATTTAGTTGCACCCAATAACCCATCATCTAAGAAGTGGCTATTACAAATGGTGGAATCATTAGAAATTGATACTAAAAAAACATATCCTCGTATTTTAGAATTTCAAAGAGTTTTGTTAGAGGCTAGTTTTGAGTATAAAGATTCTCTGGTAAATGAAAGACTTATTTCTTCTATATATGCAGGAATTTCATATCTACTCAATCAATTAATGTCAACGGAAAAGGGAAATAATAAAATTGAATTTTTATTAACAAAATCACAAAATGTGTGGTCTCACTATTTTTTAACTTATGCGGGATTAATTGAAAAAAGAATTTTCTCTGAAGAGAAAACAATAATTGAAGAATCTATGGAGGATTTTTGTCAAGAAATTTTAACTCTTTTACAAAGACCGCAAAATATTTCTTTAGCAGAAAGAAAACAATATAAAAAACTAGCATCTACTTTTATTAAGATCAATTACTTTTCTTTAGCTGGGGCTTTTCATTACATTAGCGATAAATATATTCCACCCATCATACAGGATAAAATACATTACGAAATACTTATAAAAATTTATAATATAAAATCTCACAAGACTGACTCCCCGCCTAAAAATAATAATGAACCTCAAGCTAATAAATCGAAAGATGATGAATCTAAAGAGACTGACCCTCAAAATGATGAATCTAGGAGTAATAAACCTAAAGATAACCCAATTCCAGATAATCCAAATAACCCAATCCAAAATGAATATAATAGACAGGCTTTCATTTTATTTGTGCTTTTTTTAGCAGGTTCTATTCTGTTAAAACTTTGGAAAAGGTTTTTTCTTCCTCCTAAAATATTGTTATTATTTTTTAGCATTATATATGCTATTTTGAGTGTAATAGTTATTCACCTTACGATAGATAATTTTTTTAATAGAAGAAATCATCATTTTAAACATACCAATCGCATTATTGGAATTTCTTTAGCAATTTTCTATATATTGGTATTTGTTTCAATAATATGGAAAATAGATAAAATTCCAACATCTAATAATCAACTTCAGTTAGCTAGACAAGATACAACAAAGGAAGAAAAACAAAATAATATTCCAGGTGAAAATTCTCATGCTTCTCCTTCAAATAATATTAACTGTCCAGACGATGCGCTAACTACTTTTAAAGCATTTAAAGATTGCAGTAAAAATGAATCTGATAAATCACAATTAGAGGGAGAATTAACGAATAAGTATGTGTTGTATGTGTTATCTTCACCTGACAATAAAATTGCTGGAAACTTAATAAAATACTATCTAAATAGTGGAAATGAACAAGAATTTGAGAAAAGGAAAGATAAAATATTTAATTGTCAAAATTCTTACTCTAATCCAGATCAAGGCGACGATAATAAAAAAGGTGACTGCATAAAAGATATAATTGAGAAATCTTAACACTCACAAACATCACCAGGAACCACACCTAAAAAACCAAATTGAATAAAAATATTTAATTTCTACAGAACCAACCCATGAACAACCTCCAAATCAGAGCCAGTTTTTACGCCTTATGCGGCATAGTTTCCGCCTTACTAGGCTGGAGTATCAGTCAAATCTTATGGCAAGAAATAGGCACTTTCTTAATGCTATTTGTACCCAAAGAATTTAGCATTCCTCCCTACATAATCTTATTAATCATTGTCACTCCCTGTATTACAAGTGGCATGATCATAGCAGAAACTTTCATCAGTAACCCTACTCGCTATAAAGCTAATTGGCGATTCCTGACTCGGACATTTTTTAAAAAAGTGTTTCTAGTCGGTGCATTGATAGGTTTATTTCTCGGTATTTTTAACTGGATGCTATTACAAAGTAACTGGCCAGGTGGGTTAGTCAGAATCATTTCTTGGATCATTATTGGTGCATTTGCTGGTTTAGCGGAAAGTATTAGCTGGAGTTGGCGTAGTATTGAAGGAACAGGAGATAGAGTCAAACAACGCATTCTTCAAAGTACAGGTTTTGGTGCTGGTTCAGGACTATTAGCAGCTAGTTTTTGCGAAGGTGCAAATAAAGCATTAGGTCAATATCAAGAACCCTTTGGTTTCTTCTTATTCGGTGGTTTATTAGGATTATCTTTATGTTTTGCAGCCAAACCCAGTTATCAGGTAGCATTGAGAGCAGGTACAGGATTTGAAGCCACAAAAAAACGCACTAGAAAATCTTCAGCAACTACTCAATTACAAGTTGATAGTAATACTCCTACACAAATACTCCGACCAACATTAAATAATCAATTACTCAAATATATTCCTGATAATGATTATAAACATATTGAGGAAGGAGTTTCAATTCAATTACCAGGAAAAACCAATAAACTCATAATCATTGGTTCTGGTGATACAGCAGATATTTATATCCCCCATTTACCAGAAGAATGTGCATCTTTACAGGTAAATTCTGATAATGTAATTATTCGTTGTTTAGCGGAAGAATCTGTAAAAATTCAACAAAGATTTTTACCAGAAAATAAAACTACCGCTCTCAAACATAATCAAATTTTGACACTTTATCATGAAAACAATGAAGAAAAATTCTACAGATTCATTTTCTATAATCGCTTACTTGACCCCCAAGCTTAAATTAGGAATTGTTACTCTTTTACTAGGATTTCTACCATTACCTGTTCTTGCTAATTCCAAAATTGAAGTATCTTCCCGTCCTACGGATGCTGATATTGTCACTCTAAAAGTTAAAGTTGTTAATGATAAGAATATTCCTATTGAGGGATTGCAAAAATCTGAATTCAAATTACAAACTGCCAGAATTATCGCCAAAAGTCAAGATACTCCTATTAATCTCAAATTCGCAGAAGTTAGAAAATTTAGATTAATTCCACCGGGAGAACAATTAACATCAGATCCTGCTTATGTTGTCATTCTTTTAGATATGAGTGGAAGCATGAGAAAGAAAGATGCTAGTCGAGTTAAAAAAATAGATGGTGCTATTCGTGCTATTAAAGGATTTATTAAATTAGTCCGCGACAAAAATTTACCTGTACATATTTCTTTAGTACCCTTTGGAGAATCACAGATTGCTAAAGATAATTATGAAGTTAACCAAGAAATTATTGCTAAAAATTTCCTACCAGCAGATTCACCAAATTTAGATAAAAGAGTCGCTGATTTAGCATCTTCTCCCACTAACGCAGGGACTAATTTATATAATCCTTTGAAAGAAGCAGTCAAATATTTAGGTGATAATTCCGAAGAATTGACAAGACAAGCAAATAGTAGCAATGACTTGAGAAAAGATGAACCACAAATTCCGCCTAAATTAGCTGTAATGTTATTATCTGATGGTTATCACAACAGTAAACGCAAAACAGAGGATCAACAATTTGCTAATTTAGAAAAAGTCTTTAAAAAATATCCTACAGTCAGAGTTTACACTTTAGGTTATGGAGAGTCTTTAAAACAGTTAAGAAATCGTGCTACTAACTGCAATATTCCTAATAGTTGGTTAGAAAAAAAACAAGCAGTTGATTTAATTCAATCGTGTAAACTTCCCTCTGGTGACATATTCAACTATATTGTTGATCAACCAAGATTAAAACAAATTGCCGAATTAACAGGAGGTATTAGTAAATTTCCTCAAGATGCAAATGAAGCTGTTAACAGTTTAGAAACCTTTTTTAAAGCATTACGAGAATATGAATTACAATATATTCAACCAAATGCAGCACCAGCAGAAGAATATCAAGTGCAAGTTAGTGTTAATTCCTCGAATCGAGAACTAAATATTAATGCTGAACCTGTTAATATCAGAATGCCAAATATATCTTTTTATAAATTACCTTTGTTCCCAGATAGGTTATTTATATTAATATTAACTTTAGGTATTTTAGGATGTGGTATCCTCTGGTTTAAACGTTGGAGTCAACAACTTAAAACTGAAGCTGACCGTTGGATTTAGTCAAAAAAGATCCCCAACTTCTCTAATAAGTCGGGGATCTGAAGGATGTGAGAGGTTGTTAACTTGGGTTTCACTTCGTTCTACCCAACCTACGAAAATGGGTTAATTAATGGGGAATTTAGCTAATAATTCCTCACGGGACAACTGAGATAAGTTGAGTAATAAATCGGTTCTTTCTGTGAGAGAAAGTTCCATAATAGGAGTAACAATAGCAGATAATTCCTTATCTAAATTACCAAACCGTGCTGTTAGTAAACTTCCTACTATTAACCGCAGTCCTTCTTGTAGTCCTTCTTGTCTACCCGTTTGTAGTCCCGTTTGTATTCCTTCTTCACGCCATTCCTCGCGTTGTTTGAGATATGCTGGTGATAAAGTCATAATCAACTCCCTATCTTCATCGTTGATATTAGTGTTAATCTCTATATTTTTACGCCAAGATGCTAAAATTTCCAGTAGATAATTACACTGGTTTTCCGTGGAAACTGTTATCAGTTCTTGTACTGCTTGTTTTTGGGTTTCCCCATTACCTAACACCCTTAACCATAGTGTATCCTGATTTTTGGGTAATTGGTTAATTGCCACAATAGCGGTTTTATGCAACTCTCCTATAAAATAAACTCCTGTCTCCCAATCATCTTTGAGTGTAGCCCTAAATCCATCTAGTTTATTTTTTGAGCAAGTTGGTGTTAAAATCCATAAAAAGGGCAACTCGTTTTCCATTATCCGCCGATTTTCTCTTTTTGCTTGTCTAAACAATTCTTCATGAAGGCTGTATAACTTTGACATACAACTTCTAATTGTCATTTCATTGGGAGGATTACGAAAAGGTTCAAATAGACAGCTTGTAACTGCCATTTTTGCTAATAATCCTAAATCGGAAGTTACAGGTTTTGATTGATTGGGAACAAACCAAATATCTATTTCTCTAACTTCGCTTTTTACATCTTTACCAATATCTACTTGACCTAAAGGTTTTAATAATTCCTCTAGATATTCTTTCGCAAATTGGTCATGGGCTTCTCTTGTCATACAAAATCCATAATTAATAATAGTGTTTTCATGATGTCTGAATATACTTTAGTTCTAAGAATACCACAAGCAGGAAATAAGGAAATTAGCTATTCTATTACTTTGAGTACATTGTATGAAAGTTATCCTGAAGATTATTTTCGTCAGGAGAATAATCGTTCTCTGATTAGTCAAACTATTGAACAACAATCAGCTAGAATGTTAACTTCTGAAAATTTAACTGCGATAATTTCTAATTGGATTGCAGATATTAAAGTCGGTCGTCATCGTACTATTGTAACCTTAGATTTACCTCTTGATGCTTCTGTTCCTATTCAACCTGTAATTCCTATTAGTAATCCTGTTTCTGTTAATAATGTAAATAATCCTATTGTTGCTCCTGCTAAAAAACCTCTCCGTCCAGTAGTAAATCCAACTTCTGAAATAAAAACTGCAAATATCTCTACCAATAAAGTTGAAAACTCTCCTAATAGTAACACAGAAAAAACACCAGAACCAGTTACAGATATTCGGACTGATACTAACAAAGCTGATTTTTAAGGAAGTTAAAAAATATGAAACCAGAATTACCTTATCATAAATGTCAGCAGGAATTACAGGATTTATTAAAGTCTCGTTATCCGTTAATTTTTTTGAGATCATCAGAAGAAAATCGTGCTGTTCGTTGTACAATAGATGCTCATTTAGCAATTTTGAATAATGCAGATATTCAAGATGGAGAATTAGCACAATGGAATAGTGGAGAAGGTTTTCAACAAAGATTAGAAACTGCGGGTTCTCCAAATCAAGCACAATGGCAAAAATTAGGTAATGCTATTGATAGAAATGGTAATCCCATTTTACAATCTTTAGATATTCTCCAACATCGTTTACAAGACCAAGTTAGTAAAAATCTCCAACGACAACATACCTATTTATTACCAGATTGGTCTATTTTATTACGTCCTGATGATCATTTGATGGCACGAAAATTGAAAGAATTAATATTGATGATAGACCAAAAAAGACCTTTGGTAAGAATGTCTTTAATTATCATTGGTTCAGATTGGACTATTCCGACTATTTTGCGAAATATGGTACATATTATAGATTTACCTTTACCTGTGGAAGCAGAACTTTATGAAGATGTTTTTAGTGTGGCTGTAGAAAAATATGGTTTAACAGAAGCAGATGCTGGAAGATTAGCAGAACAAGCTCAAGGAATGCCTTTGCAAGCGGTAATTCAAACTGCTAAATTATCAACATCTCGGAATTTATGGACAGATCCAGAATCTGCGGGACAATTATTATTAGAAGCGAAAAAACAGGAACTTAGAAAAACTGGAGTTTTAGAATATTATGCCCCCTCTGGTCAAGGTTTGAGGGATGTGGGAGGATTAACTAAAGTTAAAGAATGGATATATAGCCGTGAGTGTTGGTTTGCTCAAGATGGACAACCAGAATTACGTCCTCGTGCTATTTTACTAGAAGGTTTCCCTGGTTGTGGAAAAACTTTTATTGCCAGAGCGATCGCACAAGAATGGCACGTACCCCAGATTAATTTTGAAATTGCTCGGTTACAATCGCGCTGGGTAGGAGAATCGGAAAGCAACACTTTCCAAGCGCTTAGAGCCATCGAAGCATCAGCACCGAATATCCTGTTTATGGATGAAATTGAAAAGGCTTTTGCCGGTGTGGGAGGTGATAGTTCAGGAGTTAGTACCAGACAGTTTGGGACATTTTTATCCTGGTTAAATGATCACGAATATCCGATTTTTTTCATCGCCACTTCTAATGATAGAGAAAAATTACCACCGGAATTATTTCGTGCTGGTCGGTTTGATGAAATCTTTATAGTTATGCCTCCTAATACTGAGGAAAGATATCAAATCTTACAAAAACGCACTACCGCTTATAAATTACCACCAACTCCATCTTCTATATTAGAATATCTTGTTGAGAAAACCGCCGGATATTCAGGTGCGGAATTAGATAAATTAGTCAGAGAAGCTATTTATTTAGCTGAATATGGACACTTACCAACAAAGACTCATTGGGAAAATGCTTTATTACAAATTAGTCCCCAATATCGGACTCCCAATATGCAGCAACTATTGCGAAAATATTTAAAATTAATAGAAGGTGGTGGTGGTAAACCTGCATCAGAATTAGAAATAGGTTTTTTAGAAAATCTGATTATTGCTGTCTAGTTTTGTTTGTAATTTTGTCTAAATCTCCAAATCTTTAATTATCAATTTTTGATTCCTATCCATTGGGTAACAGGGGACATTGCTTTCCAACCCAGAAATTTACCAATAGGTTCTGCGCGTTGAATAGCAATGCGGGTAAAGTTTCCGCCCACTTTTTCATGCCATTGATATAATCTTTTTTCACCTTCTAAAGTAACAACATTAACTACCATTCTGCCTCCAGGAAGTAAGGTATTCCAACAATTTTCTAATATTTCTGGCACTGTGACACCACCACCAATAAAAATCGCGTTTGGTGCGGGTAGATTGGGGATGACTTCTAAAGCTTTACCTGCCATAATTTGTAAATTTGGCGTTCCCAAAGCAGTCGCATTATCAGCTATATAATTTAGTCTAGTGGCATTTTGTTCAATAGCGATCGCTCTACATCTTCTATCACTTCGCAACCATTCTATAGAAATAGAACCACAACCAGCGCCCACATCCCAAAGCAACTCTCCCGGTAAAGGTGCTAAACTTGATAGTGTCACCGCCCGGACTTCCCTTTTTGTCAATTGTCCATCATGATGAAAAGCACTATCCGGTAAACCAGGAAATCTTGATAAACCAACTATTCCTTTATCAGCAATACATTCCACTACAATAGTATTTAAGGCAGCGATATTTTCTTCTTGCCAATTACTAGCAATATCTGTTATAATACTTTCATTAATACTACCCATTTTTTCTAAAACAGTAATTCGACTATTACCATAACCGCGATTTATTAAAATTTCCGCCACATGAGCCGGAGTATTTTTTCCCTCACTTAAAATTAATAATTTTGCACCGGGATAAATATAAGATTGCAGTAAAGAAACCAGACGACCACATAAACTTAAAGTTTCCACTTCTGTTAATGACCATCCTAATCGAGAACAGGCCAGACTAAAAGCCGAAGGTGCAGGAATAATTGTAATTTCCGAAATAGGAATATCTTTAAGAATAGTTGCACCCACACCATAACATAAAGGGTCGCCACTAGCTAAAATACAAACTGCTTCACCGCGACGACTGATAATGTCGGTAATGGAAGTTTGAAAAGGTGATTTCCAGGAAATTTTTTCCCGGTTGTCGTCAGGGGGTAACATGGAAAGATGACGTTCCCCTCCAAAGACAATTTTAGCTTTGTCTAAGCAGGAAACAGCAATGGGACTTAACCCCGTTAAACCATCTTCACCAATACCGATAATTGATAACCATTTTTGCATAATTTGTTTTTATCCAACTGGCATAAAAACTATCTGAGAAGAA
Source organism: Dolichospermum compactum NIES-806 (assembly GCF_002368115.1). Taxonomy (NCBI): domain Bacteria; kingdom Bacillati; phylum Cyanobacteriota; class Cyanophyceae; order Nostocales; family Aphanizomenonaceae; genus Dolichospermum; species Dolichospermum compactum. The sequence goes on from NZ_AP018316.1 coordinate 41,523, forward strand.
TTTTTATGATTATAGCAGATACAGGATTTGGGTTAGCATTAGCAAAATACTCTAAAATAAACTATATCAACACAATCGCCATACCCAAATGAGTAGAGAATTTAATGTAATTATTGAACGAGATGCTGATGGTTACTTTGTCGCATCTGTACCCAGTATCCCCGGTTGTCACACCCAAGCAAAATCTTTAGATGAACTAATGGAAAGGATTCGAGAAGCAATAGAACTGTGTTTAGAAATAGATGAAAATCAAATAGAATCTCTGGAATTTGTAGGTGTTCAAAGAATTGCAATTGAAGTATGAGCAAATTACCAAGTTTAACAGGAAAGGAAGTAATAGCAGCACTTGGTAAAGCTGGGTTTGAAGTAGCAAGAGTGCGAGGAAGTCACCATATTCTTATCCATAATGATGGACGAAGAACGGTTGTTCCTGTTCATTATGGTGAAACAATTGGAACTGGATTAATGACACAAATACTCCGTGATTGTCAATTAGATAGGGAAGACTTTAGGAATTTACTTTAAAATGTCCCAAAAACATGATGATAAAATTAATCAATAAAACTAAAGATATCAAGAATTTGCGGAATGTGGGTTTAAACTCTTACCTTTGCGCCTTTGTATCTTTGCGCTAAACAAAATTGATTGACAATAGCCAAAAATACCATCTCATGGTAAACTACTAAATCTGAGAGCTAGGAAACTTCGGTTCAATTCCGGGACTGTGCCGCAACTGTAAAGCAATTGGAGATGATTGGAGTTTAACTAAAAATCCAAAATCCAAAATTGAGTAAGTCAGAATGCTAACTCTAAGATGTTCACTTCCATTCTGTCTCTGCGTCACACAGAGAAGGGGTCATGATTTTGCCAATTCCATTTACCGATTGTCCAGGATTATTTTATAACACAGCCGCCCAGGATGGGCTTCTTTATCGCTTGAGAATACCAGGGGGAATAATTAATTATAACCAATTTCAGGCGATCGCAGATATTGCTGATAATTATGGCAGTGGTTATATTGATATTACTAACCGCGCCAATATTCAAATTAGAGAAATTAAAGACAGCATAAATGTTGAGGTTCTGAAAAAACTACAAGCATTAGGTTTAGCTTCTACCGATGCCAAAATAGATCACATCCGCAACATCATGACCAATCCCACAGCGGGCATTGATACTGAAGAATTACTAGATACTCGCCCCCTAGTTAGAGATTGGGAAGAATATATAAATACACATTCTCAGTTGTCTGAATTATCGGCAAAATTTAGTGTTTGCTTTGATAGTGGCAGCAAAATTTCTGTGAGATATCAACCCAATGATATTATATTGGCAGCCGAATTAAATAACAGCAATGTATATTTGCGGTTATATCTCAGTTATGGAGAAAAAGGAGAACCAGCAAAAGATACAGGAATTTTATGCAAACCAGAAGAAACAATACAAGTTTTAGCAGCATTAGCAGAAACTTATCTCCAACATATAGATACTACAAATCGTCGCAAACCTCGCTTACGAGAAATCATCAATAACATCACAACTGAAAAATATTTTCACCAATTTCAACAAAACCTTAACCCCCATATACTTAATACTAAAAAAACTCCTCTCTGCGCCTCTGCGCCTCTGCGAGAAAAAACTCATATTGGTATTTATCCCCAACAGCAAACCGGATTATATTATATCGGTATAGTCTTACCCTTGGGAAGATTAGAAACTTGGCAAATGAGGAGTTTAGCTAATATTGCTAAAAGATATGGCGATGATAATATCAGGTTAACACCGTGGCAAAACTTACTATTAACCGATATTCCCCAAAATCAAATTAGTAAAGTTGAGCAAGAAATTACCCATTTAGGTTTAAACTCTTCACCAACAGACATCAAAAGTTTCTTAATAGCTTGTTCCGGTAAAAGGGGTTGTGCTGCTGCGTCCACAGAAACTAAAGATGATGCCTTAAACTTGGTAAAATACCTAGACAGTCTGATGATTCTAGATTCTCCAGTGAATATCCACTTTAGTGGTTGCAGTAAATCTTGCGCTCAACACACTCAAGCTGATATTACCTTACTTGGTATCACCACAGAAACCCCTGGCTATCAAGTTTATGTTCTTGGTTATTTACTTTATGAATATGTGACTATAGCGAAAATTCCGACTTTGATTCAAGAAATGTTGGCAGTGTATCAAAAACAACGTCTGAGTTTACAAGAAACCTTTGGACAATTTATTGAACGTCATAGCCAGCAATTAAACCAATTATTTAGCCAAACAAAGCCCAATCCAACCTTTACAACCTTAATATCTCATGTTTGATTATATCCGTGATGGTAGCGAAATATATCGCAATTCCTTTGAAATTATTCGGTCAGAGTCCAATCTCGCAAGATTCCCGGAAGATGTATCGAAAGTTGCCGTTCGCATGATTCATGCCTGTGGAATGACGGATATTGTCAATGACTTGGAATATTCGCCCACAGCGGCAGAAGCCGGGAAAAAAGCCCTGATTGCCGGCGCACCGATTTTGTGTGATTCTTACATGGTAGCCGAGGGAGTGACAAAAAAAAGATTACCCAAAAATAATAAAGTTCTTTGCACCCTCAATGATCCTGAAGTTCCACAATTAGCCAAAAGACTCAGAAATACAAGGTCAGCAGCGGCCTTGGAATTCTGGCGTTTCCATATAGAAGGTGCAGTTGTGGTGATTGGAAATGCACCTACAGCCCTATTTAGGTTATTGGAAATGCTAGACGAGGGAGTTCCTAGACCGGCGTTAATATTGGGTTTTCCTGTGGGTTTCGTGGGTGCAGTCGAATCAAAAGTCGCACTAGCCGCAGATAGCCGCAATGTCCCATTTATGACTTTACATGGAAGACGGGGCGGAAGTGCGATCGCTGCTGCTGCTGTTAACGCCTTAGCCAGTGAGGAAGAGTAATGACTAACTCTGGAGGTCGTCTTTATGGAATTGGTGTTGGACCTGGAGACCCTGAACTCATCACCTTAAAAGCCTTGCGTCTCCTCCGTTCTGCCCCAGTTATTGCTTATCAATCAGCCACAGACAAAGAAAGTATCGCCAGAAAAATCGTTTCTCCATACTTGGATAATAGTCAGATTGAGGTAGGATTTCATCTTCCTCGCGCCTTAGAACCAGAAAAGGCTAAATCTATCTATGACCAAGAAACTCAACCCATTGCTGACCATTTAGCAGCAGGTCGGGATGTGGTGGTTATCTGTGAAGGAGATCCGTTTTTCTACGGCTCTTTTATGTATCTTTTTACTCGATTGGCTGACAAGTATAAAACGGAAGTCGTCCCCGGAGTTTCCTCACTCATGGCCTGTCCTGTCGCCCTGGGTTTACCATTTACCTATTACAATGATGTCCTCACGGTTTTACCTGCACCATTACCCAGAGAAGCCTTAATTAGCCAACTTTTAACCACTGACGCTGCGGCCATTATGAAACTTGGCCGCCATTTTCTCAAAGTCAGGGATATTCTCCATGAATTAGGACTAGCTTCACGGGCAAGATATATTGAACGCGCCACAACAACGCAGCAACGCATATTACCCCTTGATGAAGTTGACCCTCTTGATGTACCTTATTTCTCGATGATTGTTATCCCCACTAAAAGTAAGTTGTAGTTGTCAAAAGGAGTCAGGAGTTTGGTACAGCAAATAGCAAAACCCGTAGGGGCGGGGTCCTCACAGGTGTAGGTTTTTTACATTCTGGTGAGGGCAAGACTTGGGCGACAAGGTGGACAAGGTGACAAGGGAGGAAAACCCTACAGGATGATGTTTTTTGGCAACAATAACACACCGTTAAAAGACTATTGTGCGGATAAAATCTTCCTTGTCTACTTTCCCTCCAAGTCTTCCCAGTCTTGCCTTCACAGACAATATTAAAAACCTACCCTTGTGAGGCGGGGTCTCCCCGCCCTCTTGATTGTATTTCATCCTCAAGATAACTAAACTTCAACAAGAGTGGGTATATTTTTTGCTTTGTCCTGACTTTTCTCAGGAAAATGCTTATCTATTAAAGCGGGAACTTGGATAGATTGAATTTTACTATAACGAGTTTTATCGGGCATAACTAAATTAGGTCCAGCTTTACAGTTTTTCATACAGCCAGTACCTTTAATAGTGACTGAATCTTCTAAACCGCTGTCTTTTAACTCTGACTGCAAAGCTTGACACAAAGCTTTACCACCACGCTTCATACAATCAGATTTTTGACAAACTAAAATTGTTTGTGTTTTAGCAGGTTTCGTCTTAGCTGGAATTTGTGCTGCAACTATTCCCATATCATAACTTGCAGCCATAACTCGTTCCCCTACCAGAGTTAGCTGATCTTTTTTGGCGTTGTATTGTTTTGTCCCCACAACTTGCAGCCAAGTCCCTTTAGCTAACCGCAAATCAAAAGCACTCCGTAAATGCTTGGCTAACTTTATATAAAATTCACCCTCAGAAGTCCCTAATAACAATCCTTTCAGCTTATATCCATCCTTGATCACAAAATCTAGAAATCTGCCTTCAAAACAAAATTCTGTGACTGCTGAATTAGTAGATATACTCATTTTTTTAACCTATTTTTCTCACTAAAATTTTTGGTAACGACAACGCCAGCAATTTTCAAGATTCCCAATCAAGTCTTGACGAGAAGCAGTGAATTGTTGAACTACACTCCAAATTTGAATAGCTGCGGTGGGATTATGTATTTCTACCATTAAAGGCTGATTAGTCTCACAAACACAAACTATATCTAATTCTTGCAAGCGTTGATAAACCTGCCAACGGTCTGCCAAATTTATATCAATAACGTGCTTCCTATCCGTGCCTAAACTAAAAGATTTCAAGCGAGTAGCCCTCAAAATGCCATAAAATTGCAGTAAAACTAGAAACTCACAGCCTAAATTTGTGATTTAGTTGGAGTTTAGCATCTTTATTTAGAATACACTAACTGAAAAATATTATCATTAATTTTGAGAAAAAATCTCATTTCTTATTTTTTGAGAGATATACATACTTTGAGCTTGAAGTCAAGATAAATACCAAATATATATCTTTAAGCACAGAGATATGAAAAAAGTTGATACTTATGATTGCTAATAATGCCAAAGATTTTTAAATTTAGTAGCCCTGCTTTTATTTTGAAAATGCTAATATGTGAGGAGTAAGCAGTTAAAAATCATAACTGTTAAAAAAAGAGGAGAACCATGTCTGATACGCAAACTATATTACACAACTTTGGTCAGGTTTATGACAATCCTGTATTACTAGATCACAGCGTTACTGCGCCAGTTGTCGAAGGATTTAATGTTGTATTGGCTAGTTTTCAGGCATTGTATTTACAATATCAAAAACATCATTTTGTGGTTGAAGGTGCAGAATTTAATTCACTCCATGAATTCTTTAACGCCAGCTATAAAGAAGTACAAGATCACATCCATGAAATTGGCGAGCGCTTAAATGGTTTGGGTGGAATTCCAGCAGCAAGTTTTACTAAATTAGCTGAATTATGCTGTTTTGAAACAGAAGCAGATGGCGTATTTTCTGCCCGGAAGATGGTAGAAAATAACCTAATTGCCGAACAAGCATTAATTGGTGTAATTCGCCGTCAAGCCGCACAGGCTGAGAGTTTAGGTGATAGAGGTACACGCTATTTGTATGAAAAAATTCTCTTAAAAACTGAAGAAAGAGCTTATCACCTAGCTCACTTTTTGGCTAAGGATAGTTTAACATTAGGTTTTGTGCAACGGGATGAAAATTAAACTTTTCAAAATCTTAATTTAACCAAAGTTAAGATAGAGAAAAATTTGAATAATTGAGAATTTCACAAAATAAATTCTTTTGGCAGAAAAGAGTAAATTACCATTTCTGCCATTTTTTATATCAGGACTTAAAAACCATTTATCTGATTACATATTTGATATAGCTAACAATAAGTTATCTGAATTATTTTCATTAAAAAATTGCCAATATTTTATAGTGTAATTTCCAGAATAGTCGAACAGAGATGAACGTAAATAAAGAAAGATAAATTAATTATCTGTGCAGTTTTATTGCCATAATCCATAACGAATAAATAAACACTTAACCTCTCTCCGCGCCTCCGCGCCTCTGCGTGAGAAAAAAATGTAAAAACCAGTACCAAAAATCCCCCATTTCTATAAATCCTTCCCCTTACCGTAATCAAAACCCGGAAAAGTTAATAATGAATGGCATGATGAGGGGTAAAGACCCTTAAAATAGTCAAGATTTGTATTTTTGTAATCTAAGGTAAAAACTATGCCCCGTCGTCAAGACCTCAAAAAAATTCTCCTGTTGGGTTCAGGTCCAATTGTAATTGGCCAAGCCTGTGAATTTGACTACTCTGGAACTCAAGCCTGTAAAGCCTTGCGAGAAGAAGGCTATGAAGTCGTGCTGGTGAACTCCAACCCAGCTACCATTATGACCGACCCGGAAACAGCAGACCGCACCTATATTGAACCGTTGACACCGGAAATAGTTGAAAAAGTGATCGCCAAAGAACGCCCAGATGCTTTATTGCCAACAATGGGAGGACAAACCGCCCTCAACTTGGCTGTAGCTTTGGCGAAAAATGGCGTTTTGGAGAAATACAACGTCGAGTTAATTGGTGCGAAATTACCCGCCATTGAAAAAGCCGAAGATAGAAAACTATTTAATGAGGCTATGGACAAAATTGGGGTTGCAGTATGTCCCAGTGGTACAGCTTCAACTTTAGACGAATCAAAAGCGATCGCTCTCCAAATTGGTACATATCCCTTAATTATCCGTCCAGCCTTTACAATGGGGGGGACTGGTGGGGGTATCGCCTATAATCAAGAAGAATTTGAAGAAATGGCGCAGGTAGGAATTGACGCTAGTCCCGTGTCCCAAATTCTCATTGACCAATCTTTGCTGGGTTGGAAAGAGTATGAATTAGAAGTTATGCGAGACTTAGCAGATAACGTCGTGATTATCTGTTCTATCGAAAATCTCGACCCTATGGGGATTCATACAGGGGATTCTATCACCGTTGCCCCTGCCCAAACCCTCACCGATAAAGAATATCAACGGTTGCGGGATATGGCCATTAAAATTATCCGCGAAATTGGTGTGGAAACCGGCGGTTCTAATATCCAGTTTGCCGTAAATCCCGAAAATGGGGATGTGGTGGTAATTGAAATGAACCCCCGCGTTTCTCGTAGTTCGGCGTTATCTTCCAAAGCCACAGGGTTTCCTATTGCCAAAATCGCCGCTAAGTTAGCTGTGGGTTACACTTTGAATGAATTGCAAAACGATATTACCAAAAAAACCCCCGCTTCCTTTGAACCAACAATTGATTATGTAGTTACAAAAATTCCCCGGTTCGCGTTTGAAAAATTCCCTGGTTCTGATTCCGTGCTAACAACACAAATGAAGTCAGTGGGAGAAGCAATGGCTATTGGCCGGACATTTAATGAATCCTTTCAAAAAGCTTTGCGTTCCTTAGAAACCGGTCGCGCTGGTTGGGGTTGTGATAAAGCCGAAAAATTACCCAGTGGGGAACAAATTCGCGCCCAATTGCGGACACCTAACCCAGAACGCATCTTTTCTGTGCGTCATGCTATGCAGTTAGGAATGACTAATGAGGAAATTTATGAACTGACGGCCATTGACCCTTGGTTTTTAGATAAATTACAAGAACTGCTAGAAATAGAAAAATTTCTCAAACGCACTCCCTTGAAGCAGTTCACAAAAGCGCAAATGTATGATGTGAAAAGAAATGGATTTAGCGATCGCCAAATAGCTTATGCTACAAAAACCAAAGAAGACGAAGTTCGCACATATCGCAAACAGCTAGAAGTTATCCCAGTTTACAAAACCGTTGATACCTGTGCTGCTGAATTTGAAGCCCTGACTCCATACTACTATTCTACTTACGAAGAAGAAACGGAAGTATTACCAACAGATAAACCCAAGGTGATGATTTTGGGTGGTGGTCCGAACCGCATTGGTCAAGGAATTGAGTTTGATTATTGTTGTTGTCATGCTGCGTATTCTTTACATGATGCCGGGTATGAAACAATTATGGTCAATTCTAACCCAGAAACAGTTTCTACAGATTACGATACCAGCGATCGCCTGTATTTTGAACCATTAACTAAAGAAGACGTTCTCAACATCATCGAAGCCGAAAACCCCGTCGGTATCATCGTCCAATTTGGTGGACAAACACCATTAAAATTAGCCGTTCCTCTGCAAGAGTATCTTCAACAACAAGCAGCCCAAAATCAGGAAATCCCAAATCCCAAATCCCAAATCCAAAATACAGAGATTTGGGGAACATCTCCCGATTCTATAGATATGGCGGAAAATAGGGAACGGTTTGAAAAGATTCTGCAAGAATTGAATATCGCTCAACCGCCTAATGGTATGGCGAGAAGTTATGAAGATGCTTTAATTGTTGCCAAGCGGATTGGGTATCCTGTGGTGGTGCGTCCTAGTTATGTATTGGGAGGACGAGCGATGGAAATCGTTTATTCCGATACTGAATTAGAACGCTACATGACCTTTGCTGTACAAGTAGAACCAGATCACCCGATTTTAATTGATAAATTCTTAGAAAACGCCATTGAAGTAGATGTAGATGCGATCGCCGATCATACTGGCAATGTCGTCATTGGTGGTATTATGGAACACATTGAACAGGCAGGGATTCACTCCGGTGACTCAGCTTGTTCCCTACCTTCCATTTCCCTCTCTCCCGCCGTCCTCAACCAAATCCGTTTATGGACAGTGCAATTAGCACAAGCTCTATCTGTAGTTGGGTTGATGAATATTCAATTTGCCGTAGTCGGTGCAAATGGCTATTCTCCTCAAGTGTATATTTTAGAAGCTAACCCCAGAGCATCGCGGACAGTTCCCTTTGTATCTAAAGCCACAGGGGTACAATTAGCCAAACTCGCATCCTTAATTATGTCGGGGAAAACCTTAGAGGAAGTGAAATTTACAAAAGAAGTCATTCCCTCTCATATTGCTGTCAAAGAAGCAGTTTTACCATTTAGTAAATTCCCTGGTACAGATACAATTTTGGGGCCAGAAATGCGCTCAACTGGTGAAGTAATGGGCATTGACAGCGATTTCGGACGCGCCTTTGCCAAAGCAGAATTAGGCGCTGGGGAAAAATTACCACTTCAGGGGACTGTATTTGTGTCCATGAGTGACAGAGACAAACCTCTCGCAGGAGATGTAGTTAAGGAGTTTATTAAGTTAGGCTTTACAATTATCGCCACCCAAGGGACACGCCAAGTTCTGCAAGAACAAGGGTTAGACGTGAAATCAGTCCTCAAACTCCATGAAGGTCGTCCTCATGTCCTGGATGCCATTAAAAATGGCAACATTCAACTGATCATTAACACACCTTCTGGAGAAGAAGCTCATGCCGATTCTAAGTTAATTCGTCGCACCGCTTTAGGCTACAAAATCCCCATCATTACTACTATTGCAGGCGCTAGAGCCACAGCCGCAGCTATCCGTTCCTTGCAAAACACAACTTTAGATGTCAAGGTAATCCAAGAATACTGTCCAAGGAGTTAATTGTCCTTTGTCAGTTGTCCTTTCCCACTGACAACTGACAACTGACCACTGACAAAACATTAAGCAATCGTTACAAAAAAATCATTATCGTTATCATTGAGATATTTTAACAAATATGAGGAAGCTATTTCTGAGCTAGGAGATTAGCCATTATCCCAGTAAATGTATACTGTTCAGTAATTTCAGAGTCTGAGGTGATCCCAAATCACTGCCGAAGTGCGGGTTTCCCTATAGTCAAATTATTCTCATAAATGTTACAATTATTAATATTCCCGAAAACACAAAAAATGTTTGACTTGCTACTGTGTATCTAACTATAGATACTTGTGGAAACAAGGAGACAGATGTAACGTTTGGCAGTGAAGTACCTAATTTACCCAAATATGGGCAACCTGAGTTTATCGGGTACGACAAATCTCAAAACATTATTTCGTTAACGACCCTATCAGCAAACCTACCATTACCCAAGAGTAGCGCCATGAAGACCGCTCAATCAGCCACCGACCTCGTGCGGACTTACCTGCGTGAGATTGGCCGTGTGCCACTTCTCACCCACGAAGAAGAGATTTTTTATGGTAAACAGGTGCAACGATCTACTGCCTTGCATGAGATCCGGGAAGGTCTTGCTACCCAGTTAGGTCATGAACCAAGTGTAGAAGAATGGGCAGTAGCCTCTGATATAGAAGTATCCGAATTAAATCAGGCGATCGCTGTTGGTGAAATCGCTAAACGGAAAATGGTAGAAGCCAATCTCCGTTTAGTCGTGTCCGTTGCCAAAAAGTACATTAAACGTAATGTTGACTTACTTGACCTCATTCAAGAAGGCAGTATCGGAATGCAGCGGGGTGTAGAGAAATTTGACCCTACCAAAGGATACAGATTTTCTACTTATGCCTATTGGTGGATACGTCAAGCCATTACTCGGGCGATCGCCGAAAAAGCCCGGACAATTCGCTTACCTATTCATATTACGGAAAAACTCAACAAAATTAAAAAAGCCCAGCGGCAACTTTCCCAAGGACTAGGACGTGCGCCCACAGTAGCGGAATTATCCCAAGAATTAGATCTAACACCCAAACAGGTGCGAGAGTACCTAGAAAAAGCCCGTCTACCATTATCTCTAGACTTGCGGCTAGGAGATAACTATGACACCGAACTGGGAGAAATGCTAGAAGATACAGGAGCGACACCAGAAGATTTTGTCATGCAAACTTCTCTATCTTATGACTTAGAGCGGATCATGTCAGAACTCACACCCCAGCAAAAGGAAGTCATTAGTCTCCGCTTTGGTTTAGTAGATGGACAATCCTTAACTTTAGCTAAAATTGGTGAAATCCTGAATATTAGCCGGGAACGAGTCCGCCAAATTGAACGTGAAGCCCTCAACAAACTTCGCAAATCTAAAGCAACTATGAATGAGTATCTTGCCAGTTAGTCAGTTGTTATTAGTTAACCGTCAGTTATTTTTCGCCTTGTGGGTGGAGTTTCCCCACCCATACTCATTTGAGTTCGGTGTTAGGAGTTCGGAGACGCTACGCGAACGGAGTTATGATTTTTTCAAAGAGAGAATAAGGGTTTGAAACTCATAATTGGGGCAGTTTTCCACAAATTATCTTATATCGAACTCAGGTATACTTACTCAATAGGTGAAAAACACTCCCATTTGAGTACGGTTAAACCGACTCCCTCGAAAGGAATAAACTGTTAGATTGGTTGACATGAATTATATAATAGTCAACTAGATCGAATAAGCAATAACTACAAGTTATTCCAGTCACAAACACCGTCGTTAGTAGTGGCAGTACAGGAGGTCAAACGTGAGTAACAAATCTAATCGAGTATCAGAATTTTTTAATAGTGAGTCGGAAACAAGTAATTTATTATGGCAATATGTTAAATCATTAAGTCCAGAAACAGTTAATCAATTATCTAAACCGACTTCTACAGAAGTTTTGCAGGTAATGGAACGGAATATTATTGGACTTTTAGGAAATTTACCTTCTGAACAGTTCGGGATTACTATTTCTACTAATCGGGAAAACTTAGGTCGCTTATTAGCATCCGCGATGATTAGTGGTTATTTTTTACGAAATGCAGAACAAAGAATGGGCTTTGATACAGTTATGCAAGGAATAGAAGCCAATAGTAGCGAAGTTGAATAGTATTTTTGTAGGAAAATTATCAAAATAAATATCAACTCGGTAGAAATATAGTAATTCTACCGAGTTTTGTTATGATTGACTGGTAATTGGTAATTGGTAATTGGTAATTGGTAATTGGTAATTGGAAAGAAAGAATTTATTCCCTATTCCCCATTACCCGTTCCCTATTCCCCATTACCCATTACCCATTACCCGTTCCCTATTCCCTGTTCCCTATATGAATGAAAGTATCTCTATTCCTCATAAAATTATTGGTGTTGCTGTTATCTGGAATGACCAAAAACAGATATTGATTGATAGACGCTTACCTACAGGTGCAATGGGTGGTTTCTGGGAATTTCCGGGGGGGAAAATTGAAGTTGGTGAAACTATTCAAGAATGTATTAAACGAGAAATTTCTGAAGAATTGGGCATGGAAATTGCCGTTGGAGAACATCTAATTACTATTGATCATACCTATACTCATTTGCGAGTAACTTTAACAGTTCATCATTCTCAACATTTAGCAGGTATTCCCCAAGCCATAGAATGTGATGAAATTCGCTGGGTGAGTTTAGATGAATTGGATAATTTTACCTTTCCAGAAGCGAATGGAGAAATTATCACGGCTTTGAGGAAATATTATCAGGAAAAATCTGCAAAGTTAGAGTCATAAACTCAAGAGTTATCAGGTGAAAATTTAGATGAGCTTTCGGAAGCACTTTTGGATTTTTCACAACCTGATAATTTGGTAATTTGGATAGCCAATCAAAGTTAAAATGTTTTCTCACGCAAAGAGGAAAAGATATTTTTTATGAGTCGGTTTTAACCGACTTTTGCTTTTAGACAGGGAATTTATTCCCTGGATATATTTGATGTTTAATTTTGTTACGCTATCTTGTGCTATTTATACAAGATTCTTTTATACTAAAAGCATAACTATTGAGTAAATCAGAGTACATTAACCATGCAAGCATCAGAAACTAAGCTGCAAGAGATTATTGAAGGTAATAAACAGTATGTTGTTCCCTTGTTTCAGAGAACCTACAGTTGGAAAAAATCTCAGTGGGAATCTCTATGGAATGATATTTTAGAACTATATCATGGCGATAATCGTCGTCCTCATTTTATGGGTTCTATTGTCACTATGCCAACTTCTGCTATACCTGAAGGTGTAAGTAAATATTTATTAATTGATGGACAACAACGTTTAACTACTATTTTTATCCTGCTTTGTGCTTTGCGAGATAAAGCTAAAAATATTCATGATGAGTTAGCCGCAGAAATTCATAATACTATTATTGTTAATCCATATAAAAAAGGTTTAGACCATTATAAACTTCAACCTACCCAGGTAGATAGACAGTCTTTTCATAGTTTAATTAATGGACAAGATTATGTAAATAATTCTGGTATTACTGAATGTTATGTATTTTTTGAAAAGAAGATCAGACAAAGTGATTTAGATTTTTCTGATCTCAAGAAAGTAATTTGTAGTTATTTATCTATTGTGAGCGTTGTTTTAAGTACAGAAGATAATCCTTATTTAGTCTTTGAAAGTCTCAATGCTAAAGGTGAACCTTTAACACAAGCAGATTTAATTCGTAATTATTTTTTCTTGAGAATTAATACCGAAAATCAAGACGATGCTTATAATAAATATTGGCTACCAATGCAACAAACTTTAGATATTAATTTAACGGAATTTATCAGACATTATTTAACCAGAGATGGCGTAGAAATCAAGAAAGATGAAGTTTATTTTCAGATTAAAGAAAGAATGATCAAAAGAGATGCTATTGATTATTTAAAAGATTTATATGAATTTTCGGAATATTATGCAAAACTTTTAGATCCACTAAAAGAGAATAATTTAAAAATTCGTCGTTGTTTGGAAAGAATCAACCGTTTAGAACAAGCTACCGTTTATCCTTTTTTACTTAATTGTTATCATGATTATGAAAAAAATAAACTTTCAGAAGCAGATTTTATTGCTGTTTTTCACATTTTAGAAAATTTCATTATTCGCCGATTTATTTGTAACGTCCAAACCAGGGGATTAAATAGGATATTTTCTGTACTGTATTCTCAAGTTAGCAAAGCAAGTAATTTAGCTCATGCTGATTTTGTGGAAAGATTAAAACTAGATTTACAAAATCGTGATTATCCCAAAGATACAGAATTTCAGAAAAGTTTATTGGATGTTAAATTATACGGTGCTGGACGTTCTAAAAAAGGTAAATTAATTTTAAAATCTATTGAAGAATCTTTTAATCATAAAGAACAGGTCATTTTCGATGGTCTGGAGATTGAACATATTATGCCACAAACTATAAATAAATGGTGGCAAGAACATTTAGGGGAACATTGGGGGATAACTCATGATTTACTACTTCATTCTTTGGGTAATCTAACTATCACAGCTTACAATGGTGAATTATATAATTTGGAATTTATCGAGAAAAAAGAAATATTGATTAATAGTCATTTAGAAATCAATAAATACTTTGAAAATCAAGAAACTTGGAAAAGAGAAGATATAGAAAAAAGGAGTTTATATTTAGCAGAAAAAGTTTTACAAATTTGGCCTTACTTTGGTAATGAAAATCTTATGAATCCTGCGAAAACTAAGGTAAGGGGTACAACTCCCAAACAACTAAAAATTTTTGGTAAGGAATATCCTGTCAAAAGTTGGCGGGATGTTTTAGAAAAGACTTTAAATGTGATTGCTGATTTAGATCCTGATAAATTTAAGGATATTATGGAACAATTTCCCCGGTTCATTAGTAGAGATGAAAAAGATTTTCGGGATACGAGAAAATTAGAAAATGGGGTGTTTGTTAATGTCAACTTATCAGCTAGAGATATTAATGCTTTTTGTATAAAAGCTATCGAAACGGCAGAAATTTCTCTAGAAGATTGGCAAATAGAAACCACAACTTAATTTATGTTAGGTATCATTTTCCAAAAACCTTATTTTTCTCTTTTGCTCCTTAGCTCCTTTGCGTCAAAAAAAGATCGAGATATTATGTAATTACCTGCATTTTACACAAAGACCTGATTCTAGATCATGGTCAACTAATTTTTTTTGAGAAAAAAATATCCTTTTAATAAAAACTATAACAATGAGAATTATTGCTCGGATTACCCTAAGAGAATATTGGCAAAAACATCCTGATATAGAACAGCCTTTAAAAGCATGGTTTGATGATGCTTCCCGTGCAAATTGGCAAAGTCCATCAGATATTAAAGAAGTTTATGCTAATGCCAGTATTATTGCCAATAACCGAGTAGTTTTTAATATTAAAGGTAATAATTATGGGTTAATTATCCATATTCGTTATGAAATTGGCATTATTTTTATTCGCTTTATTGGTACTCATCAAGAATATGACAAAATAGATGCTACTATTGTTTAAGGAGGTTTGATATTATGAACTTAAAACCCATTAGAACAGAATCAGATTATCAACAGGCATTAAAAGAAATCGAACAAATTTTTGATGCTGAACCTAATACACCAGAATATGAGAAATTAGATATTTTAACGACTTTAGTAGAAGTCTATGAACAACAAAATTATCCTATTGATCCTCCATCTCCTATCGCAGCTATATTATATTATTTAGAAAGTCGTAATCAAGGAGTTTCTACTTTTATTGAAAATTTAAAACATCATGGAGTTAGTGAAGAAATAATTAATATAGCTTTAAATGAAATGACTCACTGATTATTGATTATCATGTCATCAAATAATTGTAGTCAGAGGTAAATTAAATTTATGACCATAACTTATCAAATAGACTTCAATATCTGGCTTGAAGAAACAGCCAAATTATTACTAGAAAATTGCTGGACAGAAATAGATAAAGAAGATTATCAAATCTTCCCAATATTTGGACATCGTTAAACCTGCATTTAGATCCCCGACTTCTTTGATAAATTATTATTATTTACAAAAGATTAAATTAAGAATTCGGGGATCTTTGGACTGAATTAAATCAACCTAGAGAATTTGGGATAAAAATTTCCTAGTTCTTTCTTCTTTGGGATTAGTAAAAAAGGTGTCGGGGGTAGAAGATTCAACTAACAAACCGCTATCCATTAAGACAACTCTATCAGCAACTTCTCGCGCAAATCCGACTTCATGGGTAACAACTACCATTGTCATTCCGTCATTAGCCAGATTTCGCATTACGTCTAAAACTTCTCTCACCATTTCTGGATCTAAAGCTGATGTCGGTTCATCAAATAACATAATTTTTGGTTGCATTGCTAATGCACGTGCTATGGCTACTCGTTGTTGTTGTCCACCGGATAATTGTCCGGGATATTTTTGTGCTTGTGCTAAAATTCCCACTCTTTCTAATAATTGCATTGCTAATGCTTCCGCTTTAACTTTGGATATTTTGCGGACATATATTGGTGCTAAGGTGATATTTTCTAAAACTGTTAAATGGGGAAATAAATTAAATTGCTGAAATACCATTCCCACTTCTCGACGAATTGTTTCAATATTTCTTAAATCATGACTGAGGATAATTCCGTCAATGCTAATAATTCCTTGTTGATATTCTTCTAAGGCGTTAAATGTTCTAATAAAGGTTGATTTTCCTGAACCGGATGGTCCCATTAAAACAACAACTTCTCCCCGTTCTACGGTTAAACTGACACCTTGGAGGGCGTGAAATTTGCCATACCATTTGTGAACATCTTCAGCAATAATTATCGGGTTTGATTCTGTCATATATTCCTTTTGTGTAGTTTAAGATTTAAATAGATATTTAGGAATGTTGGGTTTCCTTGCGTCAACCCAACCTACGGGTAGTTGGTAATAAAATCATTGTTTTTCATCCTGTTTATCCTTTAATCCTGGATATCCTGATTCTGACAATTATTCCTTTTGTGTAGTTTAAGATTTTAGGAATGTTGGGTTTCCTTGCGTCAACCCAACCTACGATGTTAATTGTTTCTCTAGGTTTTTAGCAGCTAAGGACATTGAATAACAAAATACCCAATAAATCAAACCAATAAATAAATATACTTCTGCATATCTTCCTAAAAATTGTGGTTGTGCTAAGATAGAACGTGCCATTCCTGTTAATTCTACTAATCCTACTAATGATAAAAGGGAAGTATCTTTAAATAAACCAATAAATTGACCAACAATTGCGGGAATAACTGCGCGTAATGCTTGGGGTAATATGATTAATATGAGTAATAAAGGTGTGTTTAATCCTAGTGCTTTTCCTGCTTCTATTTGTCCTCTGGGAATTGCTTGTAATCCCCCGCGCACGTTTTCAGCCATGTATGCTGCACTAAATAATATTAGTCCCACAATACCTCTGAGTAATCTATCTAAACGTAAATCTGGTGGTAAAAATAAGGGTAACATGACTTGGGCTAAAAATAGAATCCCAATTAAGGGTAATCCTCTGACGATTTCAATATAAAGAATAGAAAACCACCGGACTACGGGTAAATTACTGGTTCTTCCTAATGCGAGTAAAACTCCTATGGGGAAGGAAAGAACAATACTAATTATTGCCATTAATAGGGTAAGTAATAAACCATTCCATAGGTTTGTAGATACAGGTTGTAATCCTAAACCACCACCAATTAACCAGATAATTAGGGGACAAGATAATAACCAAGTTAGCGAAAGCCAAGGTGTGATAATTTTAGTAAATTTTTGACCAATTATCAAACCTGCAACTATTAAACCTGTAATTAATAATAACCATAAACGGCTTGTTAATGGTATGGGTAAAATAAATAATAAAATCCCGATAATAATAGCAGTAATCAGAGAATTGCGTTTTGTAAATATGGCTTTTTTGGTAAATGCACCCCCAGTAATTGTGGTTAAAGTTGTAGATATTCCCAAAACAACCCAAATTCGCCAATATAAACTTTGGGGAAATCTTCCTACTAAAAATAAATGTAAATTAACTTGGATTACTTGCCATTGTGCTTTGGTAATTAACCAAGATGCAAATCCTTGAACTAACCAAAATAGAAATATAAAACAAACAACAGTTAGTAAACTATTGTACCAATTATTAAAGAGATTTTTTCTTAACCAAGTTAGTTTAATCATTATGGAAATTTCAGTCTAATTAAGGTAAAAATATGCGATTAAATGGTTGTTTTCGATAGCGACGATAAATTCGCTTTTTTGCGTACATCTCTATCTGACAAATCTCCTGATCCTTCTAGTAAGAATTGTGGATAACCACCCATTCGTTCTAAAACTGTTTTATCCGAAGTTGGATAATTGTTAACAGGTGTTTCCAATGATGAGATAAATTGTAAGACAAGTGGGATTTGTTGATCACTAAGATTAGCGATCGCTTGTAAGAGTTCTTGGTGTGGGTTGGTGGAGTACATGGTCATTGATTTGTGTTGTGATGATTACAATTTTAGCAAATAGGACTCATAATTTAACGATTTATCTTTCCTTAATTTGCACAGAACGATTAAATAAATTCATAGTCAAAGAAATTATCAAACTCAAAGTTAGATAGGTGATCATAATTAACAGCATCACTTCTACAGCTTTCCCCGTTTGGTTAAAGGTTGTAGAAGCTACGAAATAAATATCAGGATAACCGATAGCGATCGCTAAACTGGAATTTTTGGTTAAATTGAGATATTGACTAGTTAATGGGGGAATAATCACCCGCAAAGCTTGGGGAAAAATAACCAATCGCATTGCTAAACCTGGGTTTAACCCCAAGGATTTGGCTGCTTCTAGTTGTCCTGTCGGGACTGATTGAATTCCCCCGCGCACAATTTCCGCAATAAACGCACCTGTGTAAAAAGTTAACCCCAATAATAAACTAGAAAATTCTGGAGACAAGGTAAACCAGGGAAATTGAATTCCATTTTGGCTAAAGTTAGCAAACCCCAAAAAGGAAACTTTATTTTCGGCTTTAGGAAAACTCAAGAAAACTGCAAAATACCAAAATAGCAATTGTAATAATAATGGAGTATTCCGAAAAACCTCTACATAGACAACCGTAATTTTTTTCACTAACCAATTATCTGATAATCTTGCAATTCCCGCAGTAATTCCCACAATTGTGGTGACGAAAATTCCCATTACTGCTATTCTTAGAGAATTAACTAATCCCACCAATAAAGCATAATTATAAGCATCCGTTGGTTTGTAGTTAATGAGAGTTTCCCCAATATCAAAAGATGCCTGTTGCTTGAGAAAATTAAATCCAAATTGAATTCCTAATTGCTGTAAATTTCGGCTGACATTCCCCCAGAAGATAACAAATACAAATACTGCTAAAAATACAAAAATTAGCTGAATGGCATTTTGCCAAAAGCGATAATCACGCCACAAAGGAAGTTTTGAATTGGTCATTAGTCAGTTGTTAATAGTAAGAAATTTCTCTTGCTTCCTTAGCGGAAAGGTGGAGAATAGAGTAATCCTCCTTTCGTGGAAATTTGATTTTGTCCCCGGGGGAGATTTAGTTTTGTTTTTGCTCCCAAATTGCGATCATAAATTTCGTCATAGTTACCAACGTGCTTAATTATTTTGGCAGCAAAATCCTTTGTTAAACCAATTCCTTCGCCCAGGTTTCCTTCTGTTCCTAAAAAACGTTTGATATCGGGATCTTTACTATTAGCAAACTCTGCTAAATTTTGAGAATTAATGCCTAATTCTTCTGCTTTCACCAAAGCATAAATAGTCCATTTGACTATATCACTCCACTGACTGTCACCCTTAGCAACTGCTGGTGCTAGAGGTTCAGAAGAAAGAACATCATCTAAAATGATATTATCGTCTGGTTTAGGTAGGGTTGTGCGTCGAGAAACCAGTGCAGAACGGTCTGTGGTTACGGCATCACAACGTCCTTCTGCATAAGTAGCAAAGGTGATATTCACATCTTCAAAAACAACGGATTTATAAGTAATTCCCCGTTTCCGCATTTGGTCTGCTAAATTTTGTTCGGTGGTAGTTCCAGTTTGCACACAAATGGCTTTGTCCTTCAGGTCTTTGATAGATTTAATATTGCTATTTTTACGGACCATGACGGCTTGACCATCATAAAATACCACAGGGGCAAAATCTAAACCCTGGGAAGTTGCACGGCTAAAAGTCCAGCTAGTATTGCGACTGAGAATATCTACCTCTCCAGTTTGCAAAGCTGTAAATCGCTCCTTGGTGTTGAGATTGCGATATTCTACCGCATCTGGATTATCAAATACTGCTGCTGCAACAGCCCGACAAATATCAACGTCAATGCCGCTATATTTGCCGTCAGTGCCGACAAAACTAAATCCTGGTAGTTCCCCGCTAACGCCACAAACAAGCTGTCCACGGCTTTTAATGCGATTCCAGATCACGCGAGTAACTTGTCCTGGGGGGGTGCTGTCGGGATTTTGTGTATTGGGATTATTTTGTGGTTGATCATTACAGGCGCTCAGAATTAAGATTAAAGGAGCGATCGCTAAAGGCATCCCTATCCCCTGTAAAATTACAGATAATTTACTAAATTTCATAATTGTTTTTCCCAAGAATCTTCTTTGGATGTTTCCACATAATTGAAACATTTATTGATACTCGTGGCAAATATATCTTCTTAGGAGAGCAAAATTAAACATTTTGAAAATCCCTAAACCCATGAATTACGTAGGGGCAAACCCCCTATAGTTGCCCCAAATACCGGGGTAGGCACGGGGGCGCTACCCCTACATCAAATTCAAATCTTTTATATAATCAATTTTACTGACCTACCTACAAAAAACCTCTTAATTAAGAATATGCTAAATTTTCTCAACTCTCTTCTCGGTCGCCACCCAGAGCGAATCAAAGCCAATGTTGAAATTTATACTTGGCAAACTTGCCCCTACTGCATTCGCGCTAAAATGCTACTATCATGGAAAGGTGTTAATTTCACCGAATACAAAATTGACGGCGACGAAACAGCTAGAACAAGCATGGCAGAACGCGCCGACGGTCGCCGTAGCGTCCCCCAAATTTTTATTAATAATCAACATATTGGCGGTTGTGATGACCTGTATCAATTAGATGCAAAAGCTCAACTTGACCCTCTGTTATGTCAGGTTGCGGGTAATGGGTAATTGGTAATTTTCTTCTTCCTCTTCCTTTTCTTCCTTCGTGTCCTTCGTACCTTCGTGGTTCGTTAACTCCTGACTCCTGGGCGCAAGCCCTGCGCCCCTACCCCTTCTTCCCCTCATGCTTGAACACCCAGAATATTTAAAACATCGAAAATGGATGAATCACGCTCTGGAATTGGCACGAGTGGCTGGTGATGCTGGTGAAGTTCCCGTGGGGGCTGTGATTGTTGATATGAATAATCAATTGGTTGCTGTGGGTGAAAATCGCAAAGAGCGAGATCAAGATCCGACTGCACACGCAGAAATTATGGCGATTCGGGCTGCTAGTCAAGTTTTACAAAGTTGGCGCTTGCATCAATGTACTTTATATGTCAATCTAGAACCCTGTCCGATGTGTGCCGGTGCTATAGTTCATGCACGATTAGGAAAATTGGTCTATGGTGTGGACGATACCAAAACTGGCGCTATTCGTACTGTTATTAACATCCCTGATCACCCAGCCTCTAATCACAGGTTGAAAGTGGTGGGAGGTATTCTAGAATCAGACTGTCGAGAACAATTACAAAATTGGTTTGCTACCCAACGTCAGCAAAAATAACAGACACAGATCAGACTGTCCAAATGGAAAAACACAAATTACCCAAGAAAATCTACGGTGGACATAATCAAGTTTGTGTCATCTTTTATTCGCCAAAAAATCAGCCACCGTCATGATCAAATCATACTTTGCTTCTACTAACCGCCATTCAAAAACTAGAAATACGCCTGTAAATCCATTGGTGCTTCCGAGTACCTCGCGGGTTTCGCCTTGGTTAATCCGTGTTGCTTATCTTCTAGGACGCTACATGGTTTTGCCATCTTTCTTTGGGCATATTAAAGTGACTGGAAGAGAAAATATTCCTAAAAGTGGACCGGTGATTCTTGCACCTACCCATCGTTCCCGTTGGGATTCCCTGGTTTTGCCCTACGCGACTGGTCGTTGTGTGACGGGTAGAGATATGCGATTTATGGTAACGAGTAATGAATGTCAAGGGTTGCAAGGTTGGTTTGTGCTGCGAATGGGTGGTTTTCCTGTGAATATTGACCGTCCAGCGATCGCTACTCTCCGGCATACGGTAGAATTAATGCAGCAGGGGGAAATGTTAGTTATTTATCCCGAAGGTGGTATTCATCGTGATGGTCAACTTCATCCCCTCAAGCCGGGAATCGCTCGTTTAGCTGTGACTGCTGAATCTACCTATCCAGGATTAGATATTAAGGTTATCCCTGTCGGTATCCACTACAGTGAACCCTATCCTAATTGGGGTGCTGATGTGAATGTTCATATTGGTGAACCTATCAAAGCCGCAGATTATATGAATGGAAATTTAAAACTAGAAGCCAAAAGGCTGACGGCAGATTTAACCCATAAATTAAAACAATTAAGTCATCAAGAAGTAGAAATTAGCGATCGCATTTTTGCAGAAATTCATAATTAAAATCAGGTAGGGGCGCAGGGCTTGCGCCCATTCATAAGTTACAATCAGGAAAATTCCTCCCCTAGTTCCCATTACTTACAGGTATTTAACAAATATAATCCGATTTCAGGAATTTTTTTCAGTTAATATGTAAAAGCTAAAACCTGTAGCCAAAATATTTGGTAGCCATATTACACAACTATAGATACTTCCTGAAATAATTAAAGCATTAATAACCGCCTCAAATATTTTCATTAACCCCAGAATTACTAAAGTAACTGTAAAACTATTATATTTAATCCTTGGTTGCAAATTAATTCCTATAGCTGTACCCAAAAAAGCCAATACAGCGCAGGAAATAGGTAAGGTAAATCTTTTTTGAAGATTAACTTGTAATTTGATTAGATTCGGGATATCTCCTGCTTTTTTTGCAACTAACAATCGTTGATAAATTTGAAATATATTCATTTCTCTATGATCTAATTTTTCCCTATCTAGTTGAAATTGCCGAGATATACTAGAAAGATTAAGGCGAACTTCATCAAACTTAATTCCCTGACCATAAGAACCATCTGGATTAATTATACTCTTGACACCATTATAAAAAAACCAATATTTGTTTCCTTCATTCCATTCAGCAAATTTAGATTTTATAATTACCTTCAAACCCCGATTATCTCTAATTAATAAGGTAACTTCTTGCATTTTTCCATCACTAAATCTCTCTGAGTAAAAGAAGTATTTAAGATAATTATCTTTATCAGATATTTGTTCATAATTTCTGTTGGCTAATTCTTTATAAACAATGTGATCACTTTTAAGATCCCATCTATTTATATTCATCACTTCTTCTAAGGTAATAGCAGCTTTATAGTTAGAGATAGGGACAATACCCTCATTAACAATAAATAGGATTAATGAAAGAATAAGACTTAGATGAATCGCTGGACAGATTAATTTATACAAACTTATTCCACAACTTTGTAAAGCAATAATTTCACTGGTAATTGATAATTTATTATAAACGAATATTGTGGTCATTAAAATAGCAATTGGTACAGCCAAAACAATAAACTCAGGTACTTTAAGAATGTGTAAATATATTAAAGTACCGAAAGATATTTGTTCCGTCAGGAGAAAACTAAATTGCTCGAATGATATACCAATTGATTCCGCAACAACAGTAACAATAACTATGGTAAATAGTAAAATCGGGGTAATTTCCGAGATTAAATAGCGCTCTAATAATGATATGCGAGGAAAAATATTTATTTTTTTCATTTATCATTTTGCTGGTTATGTAGTTGCAGCAGTTGACGATATTTTGATATACAGATATTAGTGATAAAAATTTTGTGGTGCGCTTATTAATCTTATTTTTGTTTTTCGTAAACTGCTGGTTAAGTTATTTTTGGAAATGTTGGGTTTCGCTGTCGCTCTACCCAACCTACTACTAACATATTCCATTGTTAGTTATTTCTAATTTCTAAAAGCTTGTGGTATACTAGATCCATCTGGTCGTCTACGCGCTCCGGGTATACATCTCCCTCTTGAACCATCGCTAAAGGTTTTCGCAGGAAGAGGTCCAGCTAAACTACAATCACTTTGATATAATTGCCATTCCATTTCAGCTTTGTCAGCAAGACTAGATGTTCCACCTCCTCCACCAGAAGTATTATTAGGTGTACCGCTAGATGTACCTGTGGGGGTATTAGAAGTATTATTAGATGTACCGCTAGATGTACCTGTGGGGGTATTAGAAGTATTATCAGATGTACCGCTAGATGTACCTGTACTAGGAGTATTACTTGATGTACCTCCACCACAGGAGGTAATCATTAAACCAATCAGTAGAAATCCAAAAAGCCTATGAGTTGAAAAAATTCTTAACATAAAGTAGTTTTACATAGATTTACTTATCCCACTCTAAATCTAAAAATCTCAACTACTGTATAAGTAATGATTGTCTTGTGACTGTTTTATGATTAACTTGGAGGTCGTTGAAAAAGTTTTTGATTGTAATATTAGACACTTTTAAATTATTCAATCTGCTTCTTTCAAAGGGATTTAGAGGCATATAAGATTTGTTGATACATGATGAGAGACTTTTTATGAGAGAATAAATACTGTCAGTAATAATATGTTTTTAGGTGATGAGAAGCCCTAGTAATGATCAAAAAAAGAAAAGAATTACCGTGACAGCCTCTTGTCAATGTATAGAGAAGGCCGAAATGGCTTTAATTAGACTAGGATTTGAATCAAAATCCGATTTTGCTAAATATCATTTATCTAGAACAACAGTTACCAAATTTTTTCAAGGTCAACCAATTTCAATTGACTCCTTGAAAAGGATATGCAGAGAGTTAGAATTGAATTGGGAAGATTGTTTACCAACAGAAGAAATAATTAATAATAACCAAGAGAAAAAGACAAGAGAAAATAACAATTATTCCAATTACCAATTACCAATTACCAATTACCAATTACCAATTACCAATTACCAATTACCAATTACCAATTACCAATTACCAATTACCAATTACCAATTACCAATTACCAATTACCAATTACCAATTACCAATTACCAATTACCAATTACCAATTATAGCATTTCCTAGTCTAATGAAGTACAAAACTATCTGCGTTTGTCAGCGTCCATCTGCGTTTAATTATTATTGCTTGTACTTCACTAAAATAGGAATTGATATACCAGTTATAGCGGTTCTCGATTGAGTGAGATACAAGAACCCCAACCCCAACCCCCTCCCCGCAAGCGATGAGGGGGCTATGATGTATATCATGCAAGTGCATACCGCTATAGCGATTCCAATTACGTAATTATTTATTACCTACTCCAATTACCAATTCCCAGTTATTAAGTTTGCCCACATCTAAAGCAGCGTAGTCAATAACTTGTAATTGCCAGTTACCTTTTGCGGGTAAAGAAAGTAATTGTTTCAGGGCAGGATGCGATCGCACTGTGTAAGTATTTTGTAATTGATTACGACGACCTAATGTGCGACTTTGTAATAAAATCCGCTGATTATTAGGAGCAATTAAATAAACTTCTAAATCTCCTAAAAAATCATGGGTGATATTCACGGTAACTTGGATATCTGTGACATTGACAGCTTCATTAATACCGATCATACTTTTAATCCCCTGTCTATTATTATCAGGAATATCCACAACCTGAGAATTTTTGAACTGGATTTGTTTATTCGTAATTTTAGCAACCGCACCCATCTGCTGCGCTAGTCTCACAGCCTTAGCTGCATTGACTTTGCCATAACCAAACCATTGACTATGACCATTACTATCATAAGTACCCCCACGCACACCCAACTGAAGATCAGGGTTATTATCCACAATTTTATCAGCCGTATCTTGGAGAATACGTTTAACTTGTTGAGCCGTTAAATCAGGATTAGCTGATAATACCAAAGCCGCTACTCCTGCGACTACGGGAGTAGCACTAGAAGTCCCACCAAAGTTTTTAGTAAAATTTCCCGCATCATAACCAGCCGCACCTATTTGATCTGTTGTAAATACTCCCAATCCAAATAGAGAAGAAACAATTGCCGGTTGTGTATAAACAAAACCAGTTTCCTGAAACCACATTCCTGGGGGAGCATTATTACTAGGAGCGCAAACAGAAACATTACCTCCCCAATTACTATAAGCAGCCTTTTTATTCAAACTAGTAGATGCAGATACAGTAATCACATCAGGATGAACAGCAAAACCGCTCAACCAATTTGTCTTCCCTTGGACAATATTTTTCGGCCAGTTCTGTTCATTTACAGTCCCATTAATCGGACGATTAGCATTTCCGGCTGCGAAAACAATCACACATCCTTTTCCCCTGCGTCCATTGGTAGCAGCCCGGTTAATAGCCGCTTTTTGCCGAATAGAAAGGGGGAAATAAACAGCAGAAGCTCCCCAACTACAAGAAATTACACTCGCGCCTTTTTCTACCGCCCAATCAAAAATATCCTCAATTGATTGATCATCTAAAAAGCCAGTAGTGCGAATGGGCATCATTGCACAACCAGGAGCAACTCCCACAATTCCCGAACCATTTTCTTCAGCTACAGCTAATCCTGCACAAGCAGTCCCATGACTAGTTTCTTTTTCTCCAGGTAAGGGTAAAAAATCGTTTTCTTTTAGATCTCTAGGAGCAACAATTTTACCTGTACCTTGAAAATCTGGATGTTTTAAATCAAAGGAATCATCTACTACAGCCACCACTATAGAACGCACACCACGAGTAGTATCCCAAGCTTGTTCCACAGAAATATGCGAACCAGCTACCAATTGATTACTACTATTATGATTGAGATACCATTGCTGGGAATAAAGAGAATCTTTGGGTTTATAATGGGGTTCTTGTTGAATGAGAATATTCGGTTCAGCCGCTAAAACTTCTGGCAGTGTTTGTAAATAATTGGTAATTTTAACGGGATTTTGTGTGGCTTGTTTATTAACAAGAAAAATGAAGGTATTTGGTATGCCGAATACTGGTTTATCTTGAACTAAATTCAATGTACTGGTAATAGTATTAATTTTAGTATTATCTACCCAAGTAGCAAATTGAATGGTAATTTGGTCACTGAGATAAACAAAAGTTCCGGGATTATTTTCCAATGTATAAACATGACTCACAAAGTCCACATTTTCATCAGCACGGAGTTGAGACATGACTGCATCTAGCTGATTAGGAAAAACCGTATATAGTTCTAATTTTGCTTGAGGAATACTCCGCCGCCATACGCTACCAGGAATCTGTGTTAATTTTTCATGGGGAAAATTAGCATTAGGACGAATAGTAAAACGATATAGCGTTTTTTCTAGCGTTAACTCTTCACCACCCCGTTGTAAGGTTAGTGACTCGCCGTTATTTGCTACATCTGATTCAGGAAAATCCGCAGGATTAATATTATCACTCATAAGAATTGGGGATTGGTGGAATTAGCCAAATTGAAAAAACCTTGATTCGTAGGTTGGTTTGTGGAACGTTTATGGTCGCACAGCAATGGGACAAAATCCAAGGCATTTGTTGGGTTTCCTTGCGTCAACCCAAACTACAAAAAATGGCGAATGTATTGTGAATATATTCTATTTTGCGGTGATTTGTAATTCAATTCGTTGTCCGAGTACCCCTAAAGTCCGTTCCATTGTAGATAATTTTGTGGCGTGGTGGGGATCTAGGATACGTCTGACTTCCTTTTCATGGATATTGAGAGTAGAAGCAAGCTGGGCTTTGCTAATACCTTTTTCACGCATTGCTAGATATAATGTGGCTTTTATTGCTGTCTGCGCTGGTACGGCTACTAAATATTCTTGATTTTTGGGTTGTGATGGTTGAGGGATTTCTAGCCTATCATCAATCCGAAGAGCGATCGCTTCTTCTAAACAATCAGCAGCTTCATTAAGTGCTTCTTCCCAGGAATTACCTTGAGTAATTGCTTCTGGTAAATCCCGAAATGTCACCACAAATCCACCATCTTTTTCATCAGCAGTCAGCATGGCTGGATATACAAATTGAGTCATAATAATCCCGGTGTTAAATTTGTTTGTCTGAATCAGAATTTGAGGATTCACAGGATGTTCTTTGGTGATGATGTAGCCAAAGAACAGAAAATAGGATAATATAAATTTAATCACTTAGATATTTTAATCTAATATGAGTATTAATTTATTAATCGAAAAAATTACAGAAGAAATGCAGGAAGAAGCAGAAATGCAAATCCGCGACAAGAAAAAATCTGTTGATTACAACACAATTGAATACCCTATTGAAGTTATAGTTGACAAATACCTAAATGGTCTTGATGATGATTCTAATGAATTATTTATTCCAGATTACCAAAGAGCAATGATTTGGGATATCAAAAGACAATCTAAATTTATTGAGTCTATTCTGTTAGGTTTACCTATTCCTTATATTTATGTTGCAGATACTTCAGGGGAAGAAACAGACGAAAATCCTTTAAATACAAAGGATTTAGCTCGTTTAGAACTTATAGATGGAACACAACGAATTCGTACTTTAGCAAATTTTCTTAATAATGAATTACAACTACAAAATCTAGAGAAGCTAAATAAGCTGGAAGGGTTTCGATTTTCCAATCTACCTATTGCACGTCAAAGACGTTTCCAGCGAACAACCATAAGAATGATTCAACTAACAGAAGATGCTGATGAAGAAACTCGTAGAGATTTATTTGAAAGAATTAATACTGGTAGCGTTGAATTAAACCCAATGGAAAAACGCCGGGGTATTAGAAGAGGTGCGTTTCTTAATGTAATAGATGAATTAGCAAAGTATGAAAAATTCATCCATCTTTGTAATTTTACAGAACCGTCAATTGGAAGAGTAGAACCCCAAGAATTTGTTTTACGATTTTTTGCATTCCTAAATAATTATCAAGATTTCAATAAAAATATTAATGAATTTCTCGATGACTATTTAGATGCTATGAATAAAGCTGATCCAAATCTTTTACAAAACATGAAAAATGAATTTTATGTAATGATTGATTTTGTAGGAACACACTTTCCAACAGGTTTTAGACAAGGAAATAAGAAAGATAGAACTACAACTCGAATTAAATTTGAATCTCTTGCTGTTGGTATAACTTTAGCTTTAAGACAGCAAGATAACCTCCAACCTGTATCAGTAGATTTCCTAGATTCAAAAGAATTTAGAGAATACACTAGCAGCGATGCTAGTAGTTCTAGAAATAAAGTTATTCGTCGTCTTGAATATGTTCGTGATCAGATTTTAGGTACAGTTTAGTGAAAAGAATATTAGATTTAGATGATTTTGACGAACGTGCTAAAGACGTTAGTGATTATCTTTGTTTTCTGAGAGATTTAGAACAGGGTGAAATTCTATTAAGTAAAGATGGTGCAATTTCTAAAATTGATCCGGAATTAGATAAAAGTTTAAAAGCTACTGGATTTTTATTACTTTACAATCTTGTAGAATCTACTATGAGAAATGCTATTCAAAGTATTTTTGATGAAATGAGTAAAAAAGGAGTTTCCTTCGATCAACTTAAAATAGAAATTAAAAGAATAATTTTGCAAAATGTAAAAAAGAATGTACAAGAATGTGGTGTTAATGATTTTGTAGAACAAATAGAAAATATTGTTAAAGATATTATTCAATCTGGCTTTAATAGAGATGATCTTTTTTCTGGTAATGTGGATGCTAAAGAAATTAAGAATATAGCTAAAAAATACGGATTTTCTAGTAAAACTGACGTTGCGACTAGAGATGGAATTGATTTACTGTCAATAAAAAAAAATAGAAATGATTTAGCTCATGGTGTTATGTCTTTTAAAGAAGTTGGTCAAAATACATCTGCGGAAAATCTTGTTGAAATCAGCGAAAGAGTTATAAAGTATCTTAGACAAATTCTAGAAAATATTGATGAATATCTAGTGAAACAGGAATATTTGGATTCTGAATAATTGAACTGAATTTTATTAAATTTAAGAGACTATACTATCAGAAATTAGACAGACCATAAATTAATCTCTTTCTTCTTGTTTAACATTTTCCAACGTCGCTTGTAATACTACCAAATGCAAATTATATCTAGTATCTGCTTGTAAATAACGTTGTTGTAGTGGTTGCCATTCTTGCCACAATTGATAACGATTTGCGGCTAATAGCGTCGTTAATCCACGTAATTGAGTATCCAGTTCTGATTTGAATATATTCTCTAACCATTCATGTAAAACCATATTATCTTGGATCATTCCCAAGATTTCTTGAATATTTTTAATATCATGAATATGTGCAGTAAAAGACTCACCATATAATTCAGTAAATAATTCCATTTGGTAGCGGAGACGTTTGGCTTGTTTTCGCAAATCATGGAGAGTTTTACCTTCTGTTTTCAGATGTTCTTCTAATTGGCTGGGTGTCCATTTTGTTTGGACTACTATTTCTGATTCGACAATTTTAGTGCCAATTAGCCATCCTGGATGTAAGCAAAATTCACTCACTTCTGGTGAGAGTAAATCTGGTAAGATGTAATAAATTGGTATAGATGAGAAACTTCGATAACTGGGATTTTTTAACCAATTTTCACATTCATTTTTAAAAGATTTATAAATTTCATCTTTAAATGTTTTCTGAACATGAGAGACGGCAATTTCTCGTTGTTTATGCAATTCTGTAAAAGCTGTTTCTAGAGATTTTTGTTCTTTTTCAAGTAAATGCGGTTTGTAATTCTTTTCCAAAATTTCTGCAAGGACATCTAAATCTCTGAGACTACCTAAAATGCGGGCAAATTTACCAATATTTTTATCACTAACTGATTTTGGTAAAAATAAATATCTTTCAAATCTACTCACAGCAGTTCTTAACCGTCGCATTCCCACTCGCATTTGGTGAAGTGGTTCTGGATCTTCGTCTCTTTTAACTGCTTTTTCCCATTTTATGGTTTTTGTCAAGTGGTTTTCAATGGCTTGGTGTGCAGTTTCACCGAGAGTTTTGATTGATGTTGCTGAGGAGATTTTCATTGTCAGAATTAGGATGTCCAGAATTAAGGGATGAACATTGTCTGAATCAGGATGTCCAGGATTAAAGGATGAACAGGATGAAACCAGGAATTTTATTACCAATATCCAGGATTAAAGGATGAACATTGTCAGAAATGGCTAACGCCACGCTACGCGAACAGGATGTCCAGGATTAAAGGATGAACAGGATGAAACCAGGAATTTTATTACCAATTACCAGCCTCAAGTAGATAATTCACAACTTGAATTAATACTTGTGTTTAAAGATTAGTGGAAATAGCTTGTACTGGACAAGTAGGAATACATTGTTCACAGACTATGCAGCGCGATCGCACAAAGGTGAGTTTATATGTCTCTGGATTAATAGCTAGGGCTTCAGTGGGACAAACCCCTGTACATAAACCGCAGTGAACGCATACATTTTCATCAATGACAATTTCACCTAATCCCAGAGAAACATGAATATGTTGCGATCGCATCCACTCAATTGCTGCATCTAACTGATCAATGTCCCCTAATAATTCTACCACCAGTTTACCAATTTGATTCGGGGCAACTTGGGCGCGGATAATATTCGCAGCGACATTAAAATCCTTTGCTAGTCGGTAGGTAACAGGCATTTGAATCGCCCGTTTGGGAAAAGTCAGGGTAACTCTTTTTTTCATTATGTGAGAAAACAGTAAAATGAACTAAGTTAATAAGTCTTAATAAATTGATTATGAGTACCGAATCCCCTGTAAATTCTAGTAACCGCATCAAAAACTTCTTAATTGCCATTGTAGCGATCGCTTTGGGAGTTGCCCTCTTCTTAGGACTTAAAACTGATTCTACCTCAGTTTCCCTGGCGGAATTAGGTAAAACTGCCATGCCCTTAGAAGTAGCCCTCAGCAACGGAAAACCCTCTCTAGTCGAGTTTTACGCCGATTGGTGTACAGTTTGTCAGAAAATGACACCCGACATGGCAAAACTCAGAGAAAAGTACAATAAAAACCTGAATTTTGTCATGTTGAATGTTGATAATACCAAATGGTTGCCAGAAATGCTCAAATATCGAGTAGATGGCATTCCCCACTTTATATTTTTGGGTAAACAAGGGGAAACCATCGCCGAAACCATTGGTGATATCCCCCGCACCATTATGGCTAGTAATTTAGAAGCCTTAATTGCCGGTTCTACCCTTCCCCACATTCAAAGTAATGGCAAAACCTCCCAATTTTCTACCTCAGTCGCCACAGATAGTAATCAAGATGATCCTCGCAGTCATGGTAGTCAAGTCGTAAATTAGATGATTGGAGATTGGGGATTGGGGATTGGGGATTGGTATTATTTAATTATTGGCTAAAAAAGCATCAAATTTTTTCATATCTTCCATAAATATCTGATGACAACCTATAAGTTTATTAGCTAAGTCAATGATTCTCTGATGATCTAAATCATAGGCATACAAATTTCTGCTGACATGACGAAATCCTCTAAACTCATTAAGTTGTTCATAAGTATCTTAAGAAATAATAGCAGGGCGGACATTTGGAACTGGAACTAATAACTGTCCTAATAACTGTATGTGCCAATCTGCACTTGATGGAGTAACACCATCCATTTGTTTAGCAATTAAAGCAAAAACTCTTTCAACACCAGTATAGAAATTTTGTACATATAATGCTAAACCACTCATCAAGCCATCAAGATAAATAGGATCATCATTTTGCTGAATTAATAATAATAATCTATTAACTCTATTCACCAATTCTTCAAGCTTGATTAGTTCTTCAGAAATTTTTTTCCTCAATCCAATCATAGTTCTATTCCTTGAGAAATTGCAGGTAAAATATAAGATTTAGCGTGTTGTGCTTCCATCAAATCAAGAGAAAAATCTTCAGCAATATCTAAAAGAACCCCCACTGCTTTAAAATAATCTTTTTCTGGTAAACCCCAAACAGCTAAATCAATATCAGAACGCCAACTCATTTGTTGATGATCCAATAAAGAACCGAATAAGACAACTTTTTCTGCACCAAATCTTTCTTTCAATATTTTGGCACATTGTCGAGCAATTTTTAAACCTTGCTTTTGGCGTTCTTGCATAGCAACTAGAAACTGAGGACGATTTTTTCTAGCTTCTAAAATCTCTTGGATAATTCGTTGTTTAGTAGCTTCATTAATGAGACTCATAGTTTCTCAAATGTGGGAATTTTCTAAAATAATTATAACTCGACTTCCGGGAAAATTGCTCTATCAGACATTACTCAAAGTAAGATAGTGTATGATTGTCTTTTTTCTCAAAATTTACTATGGCTACAATTAACGACAACTACCTGAAACTCAAAGCTGGTTATCTGTTTCCAGAAATTGCGCGACGGGTAAATGCTTTTGCACAAGCTAACCCTGATGCTAAAATCATTCGCTTGGGGATTGGTGATGTCACCGAACCCTTACCAGAAGCTTGTCGCACAGCCATGATTAAAGCTGTAGAAGATATGGGCGATCGCTCATCTTTTAAAGGATATGGGCCAGAACAAGGTTATGCTTGGTTAAGGGAGAAAATCGCCACCCACGACTTCCAGGCACGGGGAGCAGCCATAGAAGCCGATGAGATCTTCATTTCCGACGGTTCTAAGTGCGATTCTGGCAACATTCTCGATATTTTTGGCAAAAATAACATCATCGCCGTTACTGACCCCGTATACCCCGTTTACGTAGATACCAACGTCATGGCGGGTAATACAGGAGACGCTAATGAAAAAGGGGAATATGGTGGTCTAGTTTATTTACCTGTCACCGCTGAAAATAATTTCACAGCGGAAATTCCTAGCCAAAAAGTTGATTTAATTTATCTTTGCTTTCCTAATAATCCCACAGGTGCAACTGCAACTAAAGAACATTTGCAAGCATGGGTAAATTATGCCAAAGCTAACGGTTCAATTATCTTCTTTGATGCTGCTTACGAAGCATTTATTACAGATCCTACCTTACCTCATTCTATTTTTGAAATCGAAGGTGCGAGAGATTGTGCGATTGAATTCCGTTCTTTCTCCAAAAATGCCGGGTTTACCGGAACTCGTTGCGCTTTAACTGTTGTTCCCAAAAACCTCACAGCTAAAGCTGCTGATGGTTCTCATGTCGAACTTTGGAAACTCTGGAATCGTCGTCAATCTACCAAATTTAATGGCGTTTCTTATATTATTCAACGGGGTGCAGAAGCAGTTTATTCAGAAGCAGGACAAACACAAATCAAAGCTTTGGTAAACTTCTATTTAGACAATGCCAAAATCATTCGTGAAGAACTGACAAATGCTGGTTTAAATGTTTATGGTGGT
Organism: Dolichospermum compactum NIES-806; assembly: GCF_002368115.1. Classification (NCBI taxonomy): domain Bacteria; kingdom Bacillati; phylum Cyanobacteriota; class Cyanophyceae; order Nostocales; family Aphanizomenonaceae; genus Dolichospermum; species Dolichospermum compactum. Next base: position 75,657 of record NZ_AP018316.1, read on the forward strand.
GTCAATGCACCTTATGTATGGGTGCAAACTCCTCATGGTTTATCCAGTTGGGAATTTTTCGATAAATTATTAGAAACTGTGAATGTAGTAGGAACTCCCGGTTCTGGTTTCGGCGCTGCAGGTGAGGGTTATTTCCGCATTTCTGCCTTTAATAGTCGGGAAAATGTGGAAGAAGCCATGAAGCGAATCACTGCTAAGTTTAAGGTGTAATTCAAGTTTAATAATTTATGGTGGGTAATTCCCACCTTACTTTTGTGAAATGACACTTCCCCAGTCATTTACAATCCGTAGAAGTCCTCATTTAAAATTTGCTCAATGGAAAAAGGAAAGGTGATAGGATATTCACTTTCTTCCGGTATCCGCACCCCAAATTTGGCAAATTTACTCTCCTTAATTGCTAACTTACGAGCATCGGGATAAGCTTTTTCTATAGCTTCAACCAAGAAACTTTTAAGAGAGGGAGTATCGGCTAAATTATCCAGAACCCGCTGACGATGTTCCATAACTAAACTGTACCAACTTCCCTTCATTGAATCAGGTGCATCATGCTGAATCTTTAACTTGAGTAAATGAGCCAATAAAATTTTGAGATTACTTCTGAGCGTATTCTTCTCCGATTTACCCAAATCAACTAACTCCTCAATCAAATGCTGAATATCTAGCGACTCAAATTCATGATTCTGTAACTGCTGAATTGTTTGCTCAATCCATAATTGCAAATCGCTATCATATAGGGTGTTAGACATCTTTTAGATTTACTCCCAGTGCAAATTTTGATTTAGTGAAGTAAGAGAATTAAGCCATCAAACTCTTATCTTTTCCCTATTCCCTTGTCTCCAGCAATAATTTATCTGATACCTACTGTATTTAAGATGTGACAACTTGATGTAATTCATGGGGAGTCAGATGAGAATGAACAACTTCACCATCACGAAACCAAACAATCCGTTTAGTTTGTCGCGCAACTTCTGATTCATGGGTGACGATAACAACAGTAATACCACTACTATTAAGTTCACTAAACAAGTCTAATACTTCTTGGGTAGTATGAGAATCAAGTGCGCCGGTGGGTTCATCTGCGAGGAGAACAACGGGATTGTTGACAATAGCACGAGCGATCGCTACTCTTTGTTGTTGTCCCCCTGATAATTGGGTAGGTTTGTTATTCAGGCGTTTTTCTAAGCCAACTTTGATTAATGCGGATGTCGCGCGATCTTTTCTCTCCCCCGGTTTAACACCAGCATACACCATTGGCAGCATGACATTTTCTAAAGCTGTTAATTGATTTAATAAATGGAATTGTTGAAAGACAAAACCGAGTTTTCTATTGCGAATATGCGCCAATTCAGTATCATTCATTTGTGCGACATTCAAATTATCTAAATAATAATTTCCACTACTAGGACGATCTAAACAACCGATAATATTCATGGCTGTAGATTTACCCGAACCAGAAGGTCCCATAATCGAACAATATTCACCCTGTTTAATCACCAAGTTAACATTATTCAGTGCTTTAACTTCTATTTCCCCAATTCCATAAACTTTGAAAATATCCTCCAACCGAATAATTGCTAATTCTGGTGCATGGGGACTATTTGTATTAGTTATTGTCAGAGTATTATCCACAAAGATTCATCCTTATATAAAATATAATTGTAGTAAAGATTAT
>NZ_AP018316.1:78345-84283 GCF_002368115.1 Dolichospermum compactum NIES-806
GGCGTATAATCCTGATATTCATCGTCGCCGTTCTATTCGCCTGAAAGGATATGATTATTCTCAGGCAGGGGCGTATTTTGTGACTATTTGTGTTAACCACAGGCGATCGCTCTTTGGTAGTATTCAAGCAGGTATTATGTACCCTTCACCCGCAGGAGAAATGGTACAAATTGTTTGGGATGAAATTCCTAACCATTACCAAGGACTTGATATTGATGCCTTCGTTTTGATGCCTAACCACATTCATGGTATTATTCTTCTTGAACCTTATAATTCCCTGAAATTAGGTGATGTGGTTCATCGGTTTAAGTCTTTAACTACTACTAAATATCGTCATAGTGTTTATGAAAAGGAATGGCCAGCCTTTGAAAAAAGACTATGGCAACGCAATTATTATGAACACATTATTCGTAACGAAAAATCATGCGATCGCTTGCGAGAATATATAAGAGATAATCCAATCTTATGGGATGTTGACACTCTCCATCCCAACAACCCCGAAAATTTCCCCACGTAGGGGCAATCCCCCCGTGGTTGCCCCGATAATTTATGGTTGCCCCGATAATTTATGGTTGCCTCAAAACCAAACCTGTAATTTTTAATTATTTTCACGCCGTTCTCAATGCTACCATGGGATCAAGTTGAGCCGCACGACGGGCAGGAACGACACCAAAAAATAAACCAATCGCACCAGAAACACTAGCAGCTAACATGACTGCACTTGGTGAAATTGCCGCCTCTAAAGGGGTAAGGATACCAACTAAAATGATGCTACCACCGCCTAAAGCAATGCCGATTAAACCACCAGCTACTGATAAAATCACGGCTTCAATCATGAATTGTAAAAGAATGTCTTGTTGAGTTGCACCAATAGCTTTACGCAGTCCAATTTCTTGGGTACGTTCCGTGACAGAAACTAGCATAATATTCATAATGCCAATACCGCCCACAAACAAAGAAATACTAGCGATCGCAGCTAACATTAGTGTCAATCCGCTGGTAATTGTATTGGTAATTTCCAAGATATTTTTTTGGCTTTGAATCGTAAAATCATCTTCACGGACAATTTTGTGCCGGCGACGGAGTAAGTTTGTCATTTGAAATTCTGCGGCGGAGATGCTATTTTCATCTTGAGCAGATACAGAAATTAAAGAAACATTAATACCAAAGGGGGATGTTCTTCCCACCAGCCGACTAAACATAGTATTAATAGGAATAAAAACTGTATCATCGCTGTTATTACCAAAGGATGAACCTTTGGCTACTGTTAAGCCAATCACCTCAAAAGTAGTATTTTGAATACGGATTTTTTGACCAACAGGATTTTGATTATCAAAGAGTTTGTTGGCTAAATCTGGTGCTAATACTGCTACCCTTCTATTACGTTTAAGATCAAAGTCATTAAAAAATCTGCCTTCTTTAATTTCAAAACTACGGACTGTTATATAATTAGGCGTAGTGCCGATCACTGTACTAGTTGTACTTTTATTTCTATAGGTGATTGTACTTCTGTTATTAATTTCTGGGGCAACTTCTTTAACTGCACGGACTTGTTTAGCGATCGCCTTCGCATCTTGTAAAACCAAGGTTCTCGGCATTGTTGTCACCCTTCCCCGGCTTCCTGGACTCCCAGGGATAATAAATAAGGTATTTGGACCTAATGATGCAAATTGCTTAGTTGCCAGTGCTTGTGCGCCTTCTCCAATACCAATCATGGCAATTACCGAAGCATTACCAATAATAATCCCTAACATGGTTAAACTACTTCGTAACTTATTAGCTAATAAGGTAGTAGTTGCCATTTTCACACTTTCTAAAATGTCCATATTTTGTGTTTATTTGTGATTTTACTCCACATTCAGCATGAGTAAATATACTCAAAATATTTTTCACAGCAGGTTATTTTGTCAAAAAAAGAATTTCATAAAACAGCTAAAACCCAATCATAATAACCACTTCATGCTTTTTGCCATCTAGGTCGGTATTCAATGAATTTAAGTAGGTGAACAGAAAAATTTAAAGGTATGTGAAGAAAAAAAGTAGTAAAATCAATCAAAACTCTCTTCCTGTTCCCAGTTAAGAGTTCCCTGTTCCCTTGCCCCAACGACAATTTTTAACGCCCACATACTTAATCTCAAACCAACTAATTTATTGACAGTATTCTCAATAAGCTTGATTTGAGATTTAGATAGAGATGCGATGGCTACGCAGCGCCGAAGGTATCGCCATAGTATAGAATTGCGTGTCATTTTTCCGGTTCTTTATTTCCTTTACCCTTGGTTTTAGGTAGATCAATAAATATGCGATCGCCTGCTTTTAACCCTTCTAAAACCTGAATTTGGCTATCAATATTTGCGCCAATTGTGACTAACTTAAACTGGGGTTTATTTTTTTCACCCAACAGCCATACACCTGTTTTTCCCTTTTGAGTAACTATTAACTCTTGAGGTATTAACAGTGCATTTTGGATATTATTACCAATAAATGTCACTTCACTAACATTCATTCCCGAACGCAGTTTATTTGCTGTCTCATCAATAGCTACCCGCACCTGAAAAGATGTGACATTTTGATCAACTACCGCTTCGGGAGCAATCAACCGCACTGTTCCATGAAAAACTTCATCAGGATAAGCATCAATAGCAATTTCCACTTTTTGTCCCCGTTTAATTTGGGGAATATCTACTTCAGGAACTTTAGCCAGCACTTCTAAACCTCTAGCTAAAGCAACTATAGAAGTAGATGTCGCCGAAGCATCACTAGAAGCAGAAATAGCCGGACTTACATAAGCCCCTACCGTCGCATATCTTTGAGTCACAATTCCCGAAAAAGGAGCGCGAATAATGGTATCTTCCAGTTGCACCTGTTGTTGTTTTAACTGAGCCTCAGCACTAGCTACTGCTGCTCTTAATTTAGCAATTTCTTGGGGACGATTACCATTTTCTAATTTTCGTAATCCTTCCTTTTCTTGATTAACTATTGCTTCTTGCTTTTGAATATCTTGGTTGCGGTTGCCCACTTTTAGTAAAGATAATCGGCGTTGTGCTTCCTCCAAATTAGCCTTAGCTTTACTATTTTCACTCACATATTGCTCTAAACTATCTTGGGAAATAGCCCCATCTTTAGCTAGATCTTGATAACGTTTGACTCTCGATTGGGTAAGTGTCACAGAAGCTTTTGCCGAGTCTACTTGAGCCTGTGCCTGTTGAATTTCCTGTAAACGATTCCCATCTCGGATAATCGCTAATTGAGCCTGTGCTTGCTCTACACGGGCTTTGGCTTGGGCAATTTCTTCGGGACGACTGCCGGCTTGGCTATCTGCTAATTGTGCTTTTGCTTGGTCTAAATTAGCTTTGTATTGGAGAATTCGCATTTTAATTTCCGAATTATCCATGCGAGCAATTATTTGTCCTTCTTTGACAGTATCTCCCTGTTCAACATTTAAGGCTGCTAACAATCCTGGACTTTTAGGACTAATATTCACACTTTGAATTGGTTGAACTTTGCCACTAGCAGTAATGCGGACAGTTACGCTTTTTGCTTCTACCGGAACAGTTAATTTACTAATATCTGGTGGTTTATTTTTTTGCTGGATGGTTTTTATCGTGGCTGTTGTTCCCACAATTAAGACACCACTAGCGATTAAACCTATTAACCACCGATATGGATATTTAACTTTTTTGCCAATTAAGGGAATTTCTATGTAAAAAATCATGATCAAAAAAGGTTAGGAGTAGAAGTTAACTATTTCATAGTTGAATATCTATGATGATCATTTTATTTATCTAATTCATCGTCTGATTGGGTGAATTTTCAGTTTGTATATTTTTCTATCTCCGTCCTAGCTATATTAGCACATTTTCCTTTGATTCGTGATCATGACTTATTTCCTATTTTTGAATTTTAGATCATTTTAGTAAAACAAGATTTATTGTAGGTTGGGTTGTGGAACGTTAGCGTTGCGGAGCAATTGGGACGAAACCCAACACCTCTTATTATCCTCTCGCTAATATTAATGGGATTTCCTGATAGTAAATGCCGCTGTTTCATAATATATAACCGTGAAATTCCGGCTGTAAATAGATGGTATAAGGAACTTCCAAGAAAAAAATTATCCCAATAAATGAACAAAAGAACCACAGAGGCGCAGAGAACACAGAGAGAGAAGAAATAGAGAGAGTTTTTGCGTTAGTTTTGGGACATATTTTTATTTGGAAGTCTCTAAGACAAGTTTTATCTGAGCAAGCCAAGAACTGACGAGACGGATTTTTTCTATGGTTCTGTGCCGTAAATGGGCTACTGTGATTATTATAGCTAAAGTTAGGACGAAATCCCAGCTTCACCTAAGTAAATAGCCCGAATATCAGCAGGTAATTTATCTTCTAGCATCTGATAACCTTCTTGGAGAGAACTTGCGACTTCAGCGGGGGAAATTTGTTCTCCTTCAGCTTGCAAATAGGCAGCAATTCTGGTTTCACTCCAGTGGAAGGTTTGCGCCATTAAGACGATTAATCGTAATATTGGTGGTAGTTGATCTAATGCCTGTTCTACATAGCACCATAGCGGTGGTGATGTATCTTTAAGGGAATAATGAATAGCTTCTGTAGGTGGAAGCTTAATCTCGTTAATATGGAATGCAGTGATGTTAATTAACCAATTTTGTAAGGTTAAGGATTCCGTCTCTGTGGCTGCTTGGTTTAAGTCCAGTCCCCCTAATTCATAATAGATATTTCGCCAGATGAGAGCAAATAAATAATCAGCTTGCACAGGCGATCGCGCCGAATGCCGAATTAAAGTGTAAACTATGGGACTATAACGGCAAAAAATCACCGTAAAATACTTGCCATAATCTGGATATCGCTGAAATAAACTCAGTAATTCTTGATCACTGTGATGAAATAGCGACTTCACCAATGGGTGATTAGCTTCGGGAAAGTGGGGAATTTGCACAATCTCTGAACTAGATAACTGTTAAAATATACTAGGGAATGGTGATGCGATGGTTAATAATATCGGAAAGTTAGTAAGTTTGTAAAGTCAGACCATAAGACTCTTGATAAACTAGAAACAATGTTAGTCTTAACTGACAACACTCAAAGCGTCTCCTTTATTGTGATTCTGTTTGTTCATGGTTATAGAAGCTAGTTCCATAATGTTCCTGCTGAGTCCACTCACTTTCGGCTCGTTCTTACCTTCCCTGCCTTTGGATAGCCTATTCTCCACCCAGGGGATTATGATTATGCTATTGGCAGCTTACGCTGGTGCTATGTGGATGTTCCTGAGTAGTGCCCCTAAAGTTTATACTGTCATGGTATCGGATTTAGAAGTTGCCCGACAGTTATATGAAGGATTGCTAGATTTGCCAGTAGCGGAAGTCCCATTGCACTATTATTACAACTACGAGCAAACCATTGGTGCAACAGGTATTGACCCGCTGTATATGTCCGCTAGTCCCAGTTGGAATAACAGCACCATGAATAGTGGTAGTGACGGACTGTGGTATCAACTCAAGAAAAATACTCAATTACATATTATCACTGGTGCAAGTTTAGGCAAAAAAGATCAGCATCGTCATGTTTGCTTTGATCATGATTGTCTAGAATTAATTTTAATGCGGGTAGAAGTCAGAGGTTTAAAGTTCAAAATTCGCAACCAAAAGCCTTTGAATTTTTTAGTTAAGGATTATGAAGGGCGTGTCATTGAAATGGCTGAAGTTGCTAATTAGTCATTATGGGTGTGTTGGGTTTTCCTAATGCACCCTAAATATTTTTTATTTATCGTAAACCGTGAACAATAAAAGCAGACCAGTAGCGAGGATTTGCAAAGGGAAATTCCCCATTTGGGCGTTGGTGACAAAAATCTAAAATTTGACAACTGGGAGTATAACGAATCAAAAATTTATCTACTAAATATTCTTGATATCCTATTGGTAAAGCAG
>NZ_AP018316.1:86889-268267 GCF_002368115.1 Dolichospermum compactum NIES-806
TAAAAATTTCCAAAACTTGGTTAAAACAAGCAATTGCTAATTCTATTTTTTCCTCTCTATCTTCTCTAAAAATCTCCAGATAAGCAAGTCCCAGATGATTTTGTACATTAGTCCATTCTTTAGGAAAGTCTGTCTGTGTAAAAACTTTCAAAGCCTGTTGATAACAGTTTATAGCCAATTCTATATTTTCTTCTCTATCACCTTTAATGCGATAGCGATAAGCATTTCCTAAATTTTCTTGAGTTTCAGCCCACTGCTTAGGAAAAGATGTTAGTGTTGAAACTTCTAAAACTTCTTGGCACGTATTTACAGCTAACTCCAGATTTTCAGACTTATTTTCTTTAAGTCTTTCACGGTAAGCAAGTGCAAGATTATTTTTAGTCATAACCCAATCTATAAAAAATGTGTCTTTATCCCGCACTTCTAAAGCTAAGTTTAAAGCAGTAATAGCCAGTTCCAGATTTTCTGCTTTATTCTCTTTTATCCGCTTGATATATGCACATCCTAGATTGTTTTGGGTTTTCGCCCATTCGTCGGGTAAATTGTCTTTCTGAGTAACTTGTAAACAACTTTGCAAAATAGCAATAGCCAATTCCAAATTTTCCGCTTTATCTCCTCGTATACGATCTAGATAAGTTGCTGCTAAGTTGTTTTGATTTATCAACCATTCTTGCAGAAAAATTTCAGGATTAAAAATATTTTGGGCTACTTCATATCCAGCAATAGCGATTTCTATATTTATTTCTGGATTTCCTGAAGTAAATGCAGCAATTCGATTACTAACAATACTAATATCTACTGCAAATATTTCTGGTGGAATTATTTTTTCTTCTATAATTGCGTTAGCCCACACTTTTATAAAAGCAGCTAATTTATCATTGAGTTTCTCTATATTTATTTTAAGAATCGAGTAAACTAAGGAGGGATTTTTTTCTTCATTATGAATTGCTTCTAATAACATTCCCATTAGTCCATTATGGGTTGTTGCTAATGAAGCTTGACCTATTAAACCATAAATTGTATCAGCAAGATTAAACAAAAAAAGTGCATTTTCTTCTTCTCCATCTGCTCCCATACCAGCAGCGACTTGTTTAAGAGTTTCAGCAAAATTTATATCTCTCAGATATTGGTGTTCTGCTACAGTTATTGGTTCTGAAGAATTAAGAAATTTATTAATTAAATCAAAATAAGCTTGTTTTCTTACTTCATCCATTTATGTCACCCTAATATATGGCTATTTTTTAACAAGTTTATTTACCCCAAAATCTCTGTCAACTTCTCTAACAAATCTTCCGCCAAATCTAACAAATCAGTTTCATCAATCCCTTCATCACTAGAATTGCGATTACTTCCTGCAACCGCAACACCATTAACTAACAAATCCTTAGCAGCAAAAATTCTCTGATTCTCTGTTAATTGACTCAAACAATATTCTAAACCTTCAATAATTTCTGAAACAGATTTATTCTGTAACTTTTCCCGTACCTTTACCGCAACCGCATCATCACTTTCTAAAAAAGTTGTCATCTTTTCTATATAAGTTGGTTCATCATTATCATCTCCCCAAGTATCTAACCAATCACCCTCAACATCATCACAATACAAATAGGCTGCATCTAGCCCATGTTTCATAATATCATGCTCTAATTGACGGGCTGCCTCTATATGTTGTAAAAAATTTTCTAATCTTTGTTGACGTTCAGTTAGTTTTTGGTTAACCATAATCACTCACCTCTTTTAAAAGAATTACTCTACAAAAACCATTAATTCAACTGATTTAAACTATAAATTCAATTTCTGATAAATGCCTATATTAAGATTATCACTCTTATCTATAGCTATATTAACTATCTGATTTATAAAATTACTTCTACCCGGATTATAACTTAAAAATAATCCTCTTTCTATTCCCCATAAAATTAGATTATTTTCCCAATCATCAGATTTTTTTTGTGAAAATTCTTGAGATTGGCTAGTAAGTTGAATACAAAGCGGGTTCTCGTGCGTGCTACTAACAATTATATCAGTTGCCATAGAAAAATCTACAATGTATCGCTGTAAAGTTTTACCACCATGCAGCCTAATAGAATTAGCGATGGAGTCAATTAACTTTCCATCTTCCTGACTGAAATCACCCGCCATTAATTTTTTTCTCCAAGTATAAAAGTTTTTATCATAATTACTTAACCATTTGGGGAATAATTCACTATACCAGTATTTTTCAGGAGGTGTCATGGCTTGATAAAAAGCTTGCTGTTCTTCTTCAGAAGCTAAACTTTTTATATCAAGATGAATTTCAGCATCCCGAATAAACTGTTGCAAAAATAACATTACAAATTTTTTAGAAATTAGTGTACCAGGTTTAAAATCTTTTATCCAGAGGTTAATCTGGTTTAATCTGATTGCTAGATTGGGATCTACGGTAGACGCTTCCTCAATAAGTGAATTGAGTTTTTCCTTAATCTTTAGTGATTGCAAAAAATATACCCCTGATAAATCGAGTTTATTTTAGGTATTTTACAATTATTTAATAACTTTATCAAGTTATTTAATCAAATTCCTAACTTATTTATATAAATTATTTTCCTGCATTTATTACCAGTTGCAAGAAAAATAATATTTCCCACAACTGGCATAACTTACCAATCCCTAACCTTATCTATGACTATCAAGTAAACTATGACGGGAAAAAATACCCTTCAATTTCAAATTAGTGAAGACATTTATAGAATTTACTAATTCTCTTTGTTCAGAACTTAAATTTAATGCTTCCAAAGCTTGATCAATATTATCACCATTGTGTAATTCGTGAGCAAGCAAATCACGTTGAGATAAATCTAAAATTGCCGCAATTTCTTTATTTCGCCGCTGACGAACAGCTTGTATTGCCTGATTTTCTTGGGGAGTAAAATCATATTCAGATAATCTGATATTATCGCTAATTTCTCCAGAGTTGGTGAAGAAGTGACTTGCCCAAGCACAAGGAACTTCCCAGGAGAAAAAGGTAATGGCAAAAATAAGAGCCAAAGTCAATAACCGTTGTGTTAATTTATTAATCATGTTGATTTTGATGTTAATAACAGCTTAAGTCAAATTCTAGCCGGGGAAAGAGTAGCCTAGACAATTTTCCTATTTCCGGGTGCGACCTGCGAAAGAGAAACAAGCATTAATCAGCACTTAGTTTAATAGAACAAATTTACTATTCGTTAAATGGCATAAATCCTGAGTTCAAGACAGTGACAAGGAAATCAGGCTGTTTCTATATTCGAGGTGAGCTAAAGTAGATAATGTTTTCTCTATGACTAAATTCAGAAATTGATCATCAAGATAATTATTTTGCCAATAGATTGTAAAAAAATGTAAAGCCTGTATATTTAGATTAGATAATACATATTTTTGTCAGTCCATCATAAATTAGAAGTTTCAAAATTAATATCATACACATAGAGTTTTAACTATTCATTCCTTCAACTTGTTATCAGCTATGTCATTACCTGAGCCTCAAACTGATGTTAAAGAAATTCCCCCGTCTCCCCCTAAATCCAATCGGTGGACGCGGTTGCTATTGGCCGCACTGTTATTAATTGGGGGTGTCAGCGGGATAGCATGGAAATTGCTACATCCTGAAAAACCAAGTCCAGCAGTAGCTAATGCTCCACCTCCAGGGGTTAAGGTGAAACTATCCCCAGTGCAAACAGGTACAGTCGAAGATAGTACGGAATATATAGCCCGTCTGGAATCTCGGCGTTCAGTCAATCTCCAACCGAGAATTCAAGGTCAGGTTTCGCAAATATTCGTGAAATCAGGAGATACAGTTTTCTCCGGGACTGCGATTCTGCAAATAGATTCTCGACAACAACAAGCCGCAGTTAGTAGTTTATCCGCTGCTGGTCAAGGTTCGCAAGCGCAACTAGAAAATGCTCGCGCTACTCTTAAATCTTTACAAGCAGAACGACTAGCAAATATTGCAAATGTGCGCTTAAGTCAACAAGAGTATAAGCGTTATTCTGAATTAGCTGCACAAGGGGCTGTATCTCGTCAGACTCAAGATTTATATGCTAACAAACTGGCGACAGCAAAAGCCCAACTAGGGGCGGTAGATTCCCGCATTCAAGCTCAAATAGCTACCATATCCCAGGTAGAAAAATCTTTACAACAAGCTGATGCCAATATTAGACAACAACAAATTCAACTGCAATATTATAAAATAACTGCTCCTTTTGCGGGAACTGTTGGTGATGTTCCCGTTAAAGTAGGGGATTTTGTGAATACTTCCACACCATTAGCAACTATTACCCAAAACCGACCTTTGGACGTTAAAATTCCGGTTCCATTGGAAAAAGGTACGCAATTACGTCTAGGATTACCAGTTGAATTAATTAATGCCCAAGGTAAAATCATTGGTAATAGTAGTATCTTCTTTATTTCTCCTAATATAACAAATAATTCTCAATCAATCTTAGTTAAAGCGCTTTATAACAATGATAATGGGCAACTACGAGCAGATCAATTAATTCGGGCTAAAGTGATTTGGAATCAACGTTCTGGAGTGCTAATTCCCACAACAGCAATATCTCGAATCGCTGGAGAAACCTTTGTATTTGTAGCCGAAACTGGAAAATATCCTCAAGGTGGTTCTCAATTAATAGCTAAACAAAAACAGGTGAAGTTAGGAAATATTAAGGGGAATGATTATCAAGTAATTGAGGGATTACAACGAGATGAAAAATTAATTGTTTCAGGAATACAAAATCTCCGAGACGGATTGCCAATAATTCCTGAAAATTAGGTGACAGTTGACAGGTGACAGTTAAGAGGGAATAGGAAGAATAACCAATTACCAATTACCAATTACCAATTACCAATTACCAATTACCAATCACCAATCACCAATTACCAATTACCAATTTATGTTTGTTAACTTCTTTATTAAGCGACCTGTATTTACTAGTGTCTGCGCTATTATCATTTTACTTGTTGGTGCAATCAGTATTCCCACATTGCCTACAGCCCAGTATCCAGAAATTAGTCCTACGCAGATTATCGTCTCTTCTAATTATGTTGGCGCTAGTGCGGAAATCGTTGAAAGTACCGTCACAACGATTTTAGAGCGGCAAATTAACGGTGTCGAAGGCATTAAATACATGACTTCGAGCAGTAGTAATGATGGTAGTAGTACCATTACTGTCACATTTGATGCTTCACGGGATAAAGATATTGCCGCCGTTGATGTGCAAAACCGCGTCACCTCGGCTGAACCCCAGTTACCAGAAGCGGTGAAGCAAACAGGAGTGACTGTGAGTAAACAGTCTAACAATATCCTGTTAGCGATCGGTTTGTACAGTGACAACAAAGCCTTAAATAATGTCTTTTTAAGTAATTATGCAGATTTATATTTAGTAGATGCCCTCAAACGCATTAAAGGTGTCAGTGAGGCGCGGATTTTTGGTGAACGTCGCTATGCAATGCGTCTATGGCTTGACCCCAATAAATTGGCTAGTCGGAATCTAACTACTGATGATGTTATTGATGCCCTGAATGAACAAAATTTACAGGTAGGTGCGGGACAAATTGGACAACAGCCAGCCGTTGATGGTCAAATGTATCAAATTGACTTGAGGGCAGTTAGTAGGCTGACGGAGGTTGAGGAATTTGAAAATGTGGTAATTAAAACTGCTGGTGACGGTAGTTTGATTAAGTTGAAAGATGTGGGAAGGGCGGAATTGGGAGCGCAAAACTATAGTTCATTTCTCCGGTTTAAGGGGAATGAAGGTGTAGGGATTGGGATATTTCCGACACCGGGAAGTAATGTTTTAAACGTTGCTAATTTGGTCAAAAAGGAAATGGTGCGATTATCCCAAAGCTTTCCGCCAGGGATGAAATATCAAGTGGCATTTGACACCACTACGATTGTAGAGGAATCTTTGGCAGAAGTGGTAAAAACTCTTCTAGAGGCGATCGCTCTGGTAATTCTCGTTATCTTTATTTTCCTACAAGATTGGCGCACCACATTAATTCCTGTGATCACCATTCCGCTCTCATTAGTGGGGACTTTCGCCTTTGTCAAAGCCTTTGGTTTTTCCATCAACACCTTAACCATGTTCGGTTTAACCCTCGCAACAGGAATGGTAGTTGATGACGCAATTATTGTCGTAGAAAACATCTCCCGCTTAATTCAAGAAGAAGGAATGACACCGCGACGAGCCGCTTCAGTCTCCATGCAAGAGCTATTTGGGGCTGTAATTGCTACTTCCCTAGTATTAATGGCGGTATTTGTCCCCGTCGCCTTTTTCCCCGGTGCAACTGGACAAATTTACAAACAATTTGCCCTGACAATTGCCTTTTCTATCGCCATTTCCACATTTTTGGCTCTCACCCTCACCCCTTCTCTTTCTGCCTTATTGTTGCGGCAAAGACCCGCACCTAGAGGGATTTTTGGTTGGGTATTCGGTCGGATCAACTGGTTTTTAGAAGCCATGGGTTGGGGATACGAGCGCTCTTTAAGATTTTTGACGAGAATAAAAGCGATTATTCTCCTGTTATTTATCGGTTCATTAGGTTTCACCGCTTGGCTGTACATGACCGTACCCACAGCATTTCTACCCGACGAAGACCAAGGTTATTTCATTACCATTATTCAAGGTCCAGAAGGTTCTTCACTCAAATACACCAGTAAAGTCATGAGTGAGGTAGAAGCAACAATCCTCAAATTACCAGAAGTTACAGGGACATTTGCGATCGGTGGTTTTGGTTTTAGTGGTAGCACGGCTAACAGCGGTGTAATTTTTACAACTCTCAAATCCTGGGACGAACGCAAACAACCAAATCAATCAATCCAAGCCATTATTGGTAATTTAAGAAAAAGCTTTTCAGGAATTACCGAAGCTAGAGTTTTCCCCGTTAACCCCCCCGCAATTCGCGGTTTAGGTAGTTTTAGTGGGTTCCAATTTCAATTACAAGACATAGCTGGCACTAACAGCTTAAATTCTATGCTGCAAACCGTTGGTAAGTTCATGATGCAGGGAAATCAAACCCCCGGACTGCAAGCCGTATTTAGCACCTTTACAGCCAATACACCGCAAATCCTAATTGAAGTTGACCGCAACAAAGCTAAATCTCTACAAGTTTCCATTGACGATATTTTTAAAACCCTGCAAACTTATTTGGGTTCAAGATATGTCAACGATTTTAATTTTCTTTCCCGCACATATCGAGTATATATCCAAGCAGATGCTCAGTTTCGTTCCAATCCTGATGATATTGGTTTATTAAATGTGCGTTCTGCAACTAATCAGATGATTCCTCTGAGTAGTTTGGTAAAATTAACTCCCACAACAGGAGCGCAAACTATTAATCATTACAACTTATTTCGTTCCATTGAAATTAACGGTTCTCCTACTCCTGGTACTAGTTCTGGACAAGCAACTTTAGCTATGGAACAACTAGCTAAAAAGATATTACCCACAAGCATGGGATATGAATGGTCAGGTATTGCTGCTCAGGAAAAAGAATCCGGTGGACAAGCACCAATCATTTTTGGTTTGGGATTACTTTTCGTCTTTTTAGTCTTAGCTGCTCAATATGAAAATTATGTTGACCCTTTGATTATTATGTTGTCAGTTCCCTTAGCTATTATGGGAGCTTTAGCATCACAATCATTACGGGGTTTAAATAATGATGTATTTTGCCAAGTTGGATTAGTCATGTTAATTGGTTTAGCCAGTAAAAACGCAATTTTAATTGTGGAATTTGCTAATCAATTGCGAGAAAGTCAAGGTTTATCAATTACCAAAGCAGCAGTAGAAGCAGCACAAGGTCGTTTACGTCCCATTCTCATGACTGCTTTTTCGACTTTGTTAGGAATTTTTCCCCTAGCAACTGCTACAGGTGCAGGTGCAGCAAGTCGCCAATCTTTGGGGACTGCGGTATTTGGGGGAATGTTTGTGGCGACTTTCTTGAGTTTGTTTATTGTGCCAATCCTTTATATTATCATTGGGACAATTCGCCAAAGTTTGCAACCTGTTCATCATTCTCCCCATTTAGAAATGCAAGAAGAAGATCATGTTTCATTAAGATAGTATTTCTAGTACCACCGTGAAGTAAAATTGTGTAGTTTGGGTTAAACAAAGTGAAACCCAACATTAGTTAAAAGGGAAAATAAAGCCAATTGTTTTAGCATTTAAGGAGACATATAATGAGAGACCAAACTCAATTAGTAGATGTTCAGCAATGGATTAAAACCCGTGCTTCTCTAGATGTCAACGAGTCGAATTTTTTGAGTTGGACAGGGAATATTTATAGTTTTATTCCTGGCGAAAAACGACAACTATTATTTAAAATTGTGGGAATGAGTGTGAGTAGGTGTATACCCACAGGTGAAGGTAGTTGGGATTTTACTTCTAGAGAATTAACCTATTACCTCAACCCAGAAACCAAAGAGATTTTACATAAATGGGAAAATCCTTGGACACAGGAAACAGTGACCGTTATGCACGTTGCCAATAGTCCTGTTCAGGGTCAATTTAAAGGTAAATTACCTGTGCAATTAGCGGGAGAAAAAACTAATTTTGTATTTGATATCTTTCCTAATTATACCAATCCTTTAGCCGAAAATCCTGAATTTGCTGATTATTGTCCAGGAGGAATTTATCAAGCAGCAGAATTATTTAAAATCTCTGTTCCTACAGCAGATTTAGAAAATTCACAATTAAATTCAGTTACACAATTAAGCATATCTTGGGATAGAATTGGTCAATGGTTGCCCTGGATGAAAATGGGTGAACATCCTGGTTATTTAATTTACAGTGCTACAGGTAAAAAAGTTAGTGGATTAACAGAATTACATCCAATTTTACAACAGGAAATTAACACTCGCGTTCCTTTATATAAAGCAGCACCAAAAAGTTATATTCAGGGGGAAGATATGACATCTTGGCTTTATTTTCAAAAGCATTTTTCCGCATATTTAGCTGGAGAAATATTCCCCATACCAGCACCAGAAGAAGTTTAATTGACAATTACAGAATTGCAGCAAATTGCAGATTAATAAGGTACAGGATCTAAATTGAAACCTATACATAAAGACAGTTTTATTCCTGACTCCTGCTGTAATTACAACTTTTGCATATTGTGACTAAGAGGATCAAAATTCCTCGGAAATTTGGTGCTTTCATCATAATATGCACGATTTAAATTCGCGCCATACAACTTGGTATAATGCAGCCTAGCACCTCGAAGATTTGCTTCAGTGAGATTAACACCGGATAAATTTGCTCTTGTCAAATTTGCCTTGGCTAAATTTGCTCTACTCAAATCTGCTCCCCAAAGTTTAGCTTTAGCTAAGTTAGCTTCACTTAAATCTGCTCCCCATAGATTAATCCCTGGTAAATAAGCATTAATTAGTTTAGCTTTGATGAGTTGGGCAGAAACAAAATATGTTTCACCCGCAAGATAACGCCGTTTTAGTTCCTCAGTTTCCATATCTAACCTACTTGAGCAACAAAACCTCTATCCTCAGAATACTGCTTAAATTATTTATTGGTGTTTTTTCAGCACAAAAATTTTTGCCGATACAAACTCTAAGTAGTATTATCGAACACTAGTAAATTAATACTATTTGTGGAAATGCATCTATTTGACACATAAAAAACGCCTGAGTTTTTAACTCAAGCGTTCCCCGTATAACTTTCTACCAATTCACTACTATTGTGACATTTGAAACCTGCGACTTAAATAACAGAAAGTATAAGCAACGCCAGGAAAATTGTAACAAATATAAAATGAAGTGGTATCACTCCTTGCATTCACTAAGGATATCTCTTTTAAAATCAAATGGCTAGTGTAGGGAGTGACACTTTCTGAACTGACACTAGTTAAAAATGAATCCTAGTAAATAGTAGTTAATCAAACACGGTCAAATAGTAAATATCGCAGGATTCCTGTATAAAGATGTCAGAGTTGCCATAATTATATTTAGACTAGAGTAAAAATTTCTTGACAATTGCACAAGCTAATAAGCTGTTAAATGACAGCAGCTTCTAGTATCCTAGTTTTTATGTAATCAGTATTTATTTTTGCTGCTACACTTACAATTATTGTTAATTTGTCTGTAATATGATTATCGAAGTCAAAGTTGCAGTTTTTGTAGAAATTGCATAATTAACTTGAAAATATTGATTTATTGTGGATTTTTTGAGCTAAAATAGAAATACTGGGATCATCTCTGGCAGTAATTTTTCTAAATTATACATCTACACAACTCCAGCGAAAATGTCTCAAGATCCTCAACAATCACCTCAAATCCAAGAAGTAATTGGACTAAAAGCACAACACTTTGCCGATTTAATCAGAACTGCACAATTAGTTTTTGATCCGAC
This sequence comes from Dolichospermum compactum NIES-806, assembly GCF_002368115.1. Classification (NCBI taxonomy): domain Bacteria; kingdom Bacillati; phylum Cyanobacteriota; class Cyanophyceae; order Nostocales; family Aphanizomenonaceae; genus Dolichospermum; species Dolichospermum compactum. The sequence goes on from NZ_AP018316.1 coordinate 97,266, forward strand.
TGCGGGAGTTACTGGCAGAAATGTCAAAATTGATTGGGAAGATTTTGGTATTCCTCGGAATATAGAGGATAATCTCAGAATTATTGGTGAAGAGTTTCAATATGCTTCTCCCCATGTTCCTGTTGATGTCATCTGGGGTAAATTAACCACAGAAACTCGAATTTGGTTTCTAGAAAAGAAAGATCAATTGTGGCAATTTGAAGAATTCTTACCTGCGCTTGATGAAGATTAACTATTGCCAAAAATATTTTTTTCGAGTAGGATATATACATTTTGTATCCTACTTATTTACTAGAAAATAAAGTTGATGAAGATTATAAATTTCCAGTTTCTATTAGTTTCAGCTTCTTTGATATTGCCGATGATAACTCCGGCTTTCCATAAGTCTCATATAGCTTTGGCAGCAAGTACAACAAATTATGATAAACCAATTATTAATCAGCAAATAGTTATTAATAATAGTAAATTTGGCGTAAAGATAGTCAACCCAGAAGGGAAAGTCAATTTTTTTCCAACAACTACAGTTCCCTTAAAAGAAGGTGATGCTTATGGTTGGAGAATTACACTTGATAATTATCAAGGTAACATCAAAGGTAAAGTTAAATGGCGTGAAGTTTTAACTTTACCACAAGCCCCCGAAACTTGGACAACAGAAAATAATAAAAATTTCTCCATATCAAAAGATGGAAGAACAGCAACTTCTACCCGCACAGTAACACCTGTGAATGGTGTAATTGAAAATTTTTGGACTATTGCTGCTGGAGATCCTTTGGGTAAACATCAAATAGAAGTCTATATTGATGAACGTTTAATTGGTACTTTTGCCTTTGAAATAGTCCCATTCTAAAATGACAGTTTTGTGCTAAATGTAAACATAGCATCTTTTTTATAGACTAATTATGTCAATCTCATCTTCCATTTTTCTAGCTGGCGCTAGTCGCGGTGTTGGCCAAGAAATCGCTAAATATTTGATAGCACAACAAATTCAAGTTAAAGCCCTTTTAAGAACAGAAGCCGCTGCTGTGGAAGCAAAAGCAATGGGTGTTTATCCAGTTTTAGGAGATGCCTTAAATGTGGCTGATGTTGAAAAGGCAATTTTAGGAAACGAACCTATTCAAGCCGTTATCAGTACATTAGGTGGTTTACCTACAGATAATATCAAACCTGATTATATCGGTAATAAAAACCTCATTGATGCCGCAGTTAAGGTGGGAGTCAAAAAGTTTATTTTGGTGACTTCCATTGGTAGTGGTGATAGTGTGGTGGCTTTACCGCCCCAAGCTTTAGCAGCACTCAAACCAGTTTTAATTGAAAAAGAAAAAGCAGAACAATACTTAATTTCCAGTGGACTTAACTATACAATTATCCGTCCTGGTGGTTTAAAATCAGAACCAGCAACCAACAACGGAATTATCACCGAAAATTCTCAGATTGTGGGGACTATTCATCGTGCCGATGTTGCCCAATTAGTTTGTCGCTGTTTAAATTCTGATCATACTAATAATAAGATTTTCTCAGCCATAGATCGGAATATGGTATATCCAGGATTACCGGAATTTGTGGAATTTAATTTAGATTAGTTGTTGTTAATTTTGAGGACTAAAGTCCTCACTACTAATTCAATTTAAACAGAAAATACTACCCGAAAGCCACACATTCTTAAACCACCGTCTGCTTCATTCCAACTTCTACTAGCGCTGCGACAAAGTTCCGCGCTAAAATTCCATGCACCACCTCTTAAAACGCGACGATGTTTATCACCTCCATTTTCCCAGACACTACCATTTGTAGGTGCGCCATGATAGTTATTATGCCAAGGATCTGCACACCATTCCCAGACTAATCCGTGCATATCATATAAACCAAAAGCATTCGCAACTTCAAAATAACCCACATTAGTTGTTTCTTTACGAAATCTACTTTTTGGTTCTATAGAATAGGTATCGCTACCGCTACAGTTAATTAAATCAGAAGTAATTGTTTCTCCAAAATGAAAAGATGTGGTAGTTCCTGCCCGACAAGCATATTCCCATTCAGCTTCACTGGGTAAACGATATTCTCTCCCAGTTTTAATTGCTAATCTGGCACAAAATTCTACAGCTTCATACCAAGAAACATTTTCGACAGGCAAATTTGCACCTTTAAATTTTGATGGATTAGGGTGCAATTCTTGTTTAACTTGAGGTAAAGCTACTATGGTTCTCCACTGTAATTGAGTAATAGGATATTTCCCCATAAAAAAGGGTGGAACGATAACTTGATGTTGAGGACGTTCATCATCATCACTTTCACAACTCAAAGAACCCATGATAAAAGTTCCATTGGGAATTGATACCATTTCTAAGGTTGTATTCCTGCCTAGTTCTTCTTTGAAATATTTAGTATTCCGTCTATCACGGTTAACTTCTCTGCCAGAAGTGTCTACGGTAATGACATAAAAATCAAAGTTGTACAAAGGGGGTAAAGGAACGGTAATTTTTTTGGGAGGTTGAGGTATTAATGGTGGTTTAGGAAAGGCAGAAAATTTGATCGCTACGGGAGATTTAGGAAAGTTCAAATCATCTAAAACATCTAGTGCTGACTGATATCTATCACTAGCAAAATGTTGGAGTAATTTATCTAAGATTTGCTTTAATTCATCACTAATAGTAATGCCTTTAATGCGTAACCTTTCTTCCCATAACCATTTAGCATTCATGGCATCATAAAGATGATCTTGAAGTTGTCCATAATCATTTTGTAATGGTAAATCTTGAGTTAATAACCGTACACAAGTTACACCCAAGGCATATAAATCACTTGCTTGACAAGCAAACCCAGCCATTTGTTCTGTTGGGGCATAACCAAGGGTATAAATAGCTGTTGCTTGTCTAGCTATACTGGTTTGAGTAACTTGTTTTGCACCTCCAAAATCAATTAATACGGGTTTTTTATCAGTATCCCGACGCACAATATTTTCTGGCTTGATATCGCGGTGAATTACATTATGTTTATGAACAAAATCCAAAACTGGTAATAAGTCAGCTAAAAGTTGCCGAACTTGGGTTTCATCATAAGCTTGATTTTGTAGTTCTTCGAGAAGAGTTTTCCCAATAATAAATTCCTGGACTAAATACAAACTAGAACCTTGTTCAAAGTAAGCCAAAAGTCGGGGAATTTGGGCATGGTTTTCGCCCAAATCGTACAGTCTAAAGGCTTCTTCTTTGAAAAATTCCGCTGCTTTAGCACGTTGTCCAGTTCCTTGAACTTGAGGGAAAAATTGCTTAATGACGCAAGGTGCATTCAGTCTATCTACATCTTCAGCAGCGTAGGTTCTGCTAAATCCACCTTCACCTAATAACCTCAAAACCCGGTAACGGTTTCGCAGCATTTCCCCAAAGTTACTTTCTTGACAACTCAGGCAAGATTTAGAGGTTTTCGGGTTGAAGGGGTTGGAACAATTGGGATTTTGGCAAATTTGCATGAATGTTGAGAAAATAGCGTCTTGTCCAAATTCATCCCCAATCTTATTAAGTTGTCAAAATGAGATTTATTGCTGTTACGAAAAAAATTAGTCAAACTTTAAATTAGTTTGTGTGGGGAAAGTGAAAAAATTTAAGCATTGAAAGTTTAATTAATTCCAAATCTGACTCTATATACGCCTACAGATTCCCATTCTTAATTGTCAGAACTATAATGGATTTGATTTAAATCACAGTTCAGATGATGATTAAAAATCATCTTCATCACATAAAGCATAAAACTCATAGTTCAGATGATTTATTTATAAATAACATTATCAGTAAGAAAAATCTGTCATGTTTGTTGCACAGATTCTGGCTTTTTCCCTTCCTCTACGGACTCCGTACTGAGTAGCTGCCCGATAATTGCTACAAATATGTATCATTTCATAACTATTCTCACAACTTTCTCAAATTTTTGATTTACTTTAAATATAGATAGATAAAGCTATCCACAAGACAGGCACATCAAAAAATACTGATATTAAGGATGACTCGTAATTCATGAAGTAGCCAAGAAGCTAAAATCTGAGGGCAAATCAGAAGATTTAAAAGAGGCTTTAGGGTGAATTTGTATGATTGATTTAGCTTTTATTGAACAGTCTTATGTTGATGTTTCTGCCTCGGCTGTGTTAAAAGAAACTGGTTGGTCATCCGCTTTATTAAAACGTTTGATTAGTACAGGTGCAGCATCAATAAATTAGTCATTCAGGGCAGGGAAACCCCACCCCTACAATGTTTAAACTTGACAATTTAATTCGCCGGCTTTTTTGGTAAAACGGCGATTTTCTCGATAATCTACCCGACAATCTATGACTGCTGGTACATCTTGCGCGAGTGCTTCTTTAAGTAAGGGAACGAAATCCGCAACTGATTCGACGCGATAACCTTTTAATCCCATACTTTCGGCAAATTTGACGAAATCAGGATTACCAAAATGGACAAAAGATGAGTTACCTGGACCAAATTGATTTTCTTGTTTCCATTCAATTAAACCATAGCCACCGTCATTAAAAATCAGGGTAACAAATGGTGTTCCGACTCGCAAAGCTGTTTCTAATTCCTGACAATTCATCATAAAACCACCGTCACCAGTGGCAGCGACAACTTTACGATCTGGATGAACTAATTTTGCGGCTAATGCACCGGGAATAGCAATACCCATAGCGGCAAAACCATTGGAAATAATGCAAGTATTGGGACTATGACAATGATAATGTCTAGCAATCCACATTTTATGTGCGCCCACATCAGAAATGACAATATCATCTGGTCCCATAACTTGCCGCAAGTCATAAATTAATTTTTGCGGTTTAATGGGAAATTCATCATCTTTGGCATATTCTTCGTAATCAGCACGAATGTTAGCACGCAAGCCAATAGAATAGGGATTGGGTTTATTGTGTCTTTCTGCTAATTTCAATATTTCATTAAGAGAATCAGAAATATCACCAACTATTTCTACTTGGGGAATATAACTACTATCAATTTCCGAAGAAGTAGCCGCAATATGAATAATGGGAATTGTTCCTTCTGGATTCCATTTTTTAGGAGAAAATTCAATTAAATCATAGCCAATGGCTATGACTAAATCTGTATTATCAAAGCCGCAGGTAATGAAATCTCGTTGTTGTAATCCCACAGACCAAAGTGCTAAGGGATGAGTATAGGGAATGACTCCTTTACCCATAAAAGTATTGACAACAGGAATATTCATTTGCGTAGCAAATTGCGTGACAGCATCACTAGCTTTGGCGCGAATTGCCCCATTTCCGACTAAAATGATAGGATTAACGGCTTGGGAAATTGCCCCGGCGGCGGCGCGAATGCTGGCAAAGGAAGCATAGGTTTTTTCGCTATTATCCTTATTTAAAGGTTTGCCTTCTACGGGCATGGCCGCAATATTTTCTGGTAAATCAATGTGAACTGCACCAGGTTTTTCTGTTTGCGATCGCTTGAAGGCTTTTCTCACAACTTCGGGTGTAATACTCGGTCTCACAATCTGTTTATTCCACTTTGTTACCGGGGCAAACATTGCCACCAAATCTAAATATTGATGGGATTCAATGTGCATTCTATCTGTTCCCACCTGCCCAGTAATTGCCACTAATGGCGCACCATCTAAATTAGCATCTGCTACCCCAGTCATTAAATTAGTTGCCCCAGGTCCAAGGGTAGAAAGACATACTCCGGCTTTTCCTGTTAATCTCCCATAAACATCAGCCATGAAGGCTGCACCCTGTTCATGACGGGTAGTAATAAATTGAATTGATGAATTTTTTAAAGCTTCTAAAACGTGCAAATTTTCTTCACCAGGAAGTCCAAAAACATATTGTACTCCTTCATTTTCTAAACACTGTACTAACAATTCTGCGGTATTCATAATTTTGGTAATTGGTAATTGGTAATTGGTGATTGGTAATTTCCTTCTTTCTTACTCCTGACTCCTTACTTAACCCAAACAGTTTTCACATTCACAAATTCATGTAAACCTTGAATACTCAACTCCCTACCGTAACCAGAACGTTTAATGCCACCAAAAGGTAGACGGGGATCAGATTTAACCATGCTGTTAATAAATACTGCACCGGCTTCAATTTCTTGAATTAGGCGATTTTGTTCTTCTGTATTTGTTGTCCATGCACTCGCACCCAAACCAAAGGGACTATCATTAGCTAATTTAATTGCCGCTTCGATATCAGGAACTCGGAATAATAATGCCACCGGACCAAAAAATTCCTCTTGGGCAATTGGTGTATCTACAGGAATATCTATGATAATTGTGGGCGGATAAAAGTTCCCCAGCATTTCTGTTAAAGGATGTCCTCCTGTGAGGATTTTTCCACCACTTTTTACGGCATTTTTAACTTGTTCGTCTAATTCTTGGAGAATATCAGGAGTTGCCAATGGTCCTAAATCTGTATCTGCTGCCATTGGATTACCAATTTTCAAAGCTTGAAATTTTTCTAACAGCAGTTTTTCAAATGTATCAGCAATGGATTCAGCGATAATAAAGCGTTTCGCAGCAATACAAGATTGTCCATTATTTAACATTCTTGCTGTTACTGCGGTGCTAACTGCTGTTTCTAAATCGGCACTTTCTAAAACAATAAATGGGTCACTGCCCCCCAATTCTAAAACAGTTTTTTTAATTTGTTTTCCAGATGCAACCGCCAGAGATATACCTGCTGGTTCACTACCTGTTAAAGTAGCAGCTTTGACGCGATCATCAGCCATCAAATTGGCAACTTGCGCAGCGCGAATTAACAATGTTTGAAATACACCTTTGGGAAACCCGGAACGGTTGATAATATCTTCGATCGCCAGGGCGCACTGTGGCACGTTGGAGGCGTGTTTGAGTAGTCCTACGTTGCCCGCCATAAGTGCAGGTGCAGCAAACCGAAAAACCTGCCAAAATGGAAAATTCCAAGGCATGACGGCGAGAATTACCCCTAAAGGTTGATATTTTATAAAACTATGACTGGCATCGGTTTCAATGGGGACATCAGCGAGAAAATTGGGGGCATTTTCGGCGTAATAACGACAAACCAAGGTGCATTTTTCAACTTCTGCGATCGCCGCTTTTAATGGTTTACCCATCTCCAACGTCATCAATTTCCCTAAATCTGCCTTTTCTTGGTCTAAAATAGTTGCTGCTTGTTCTAACCAGTGCGATCGCTCTACAAAACTCGTCTGACGATATCCCGCAAAAGACTTTCCTGCTAAATCCAACTTGGTAATAATTTCTGTATCTTTCAGTGGCTCAAAAGTTTTGAGCGTTTCCCCAGTGGTGGGATTAATAGTAGCTATAGCCATAACCTGACCCCCCATTAAAAAATAGTTTGAGGTAGTTTACCAGTCTTACACACATTCCTTACAGAAGCTAACACGAAAATTGACTTGGAGAGAAAATAATGAAAATAATTTGTCATTAAGAGGATGTTTGAAAAGTTTTTAATGTATAAATAAACCCCTCTCCAAACCTCTCCAGTATTAAATGTTATTCCTTTTCCCTCTCCTCTTAGGAGAGGGTTAGGGAGAGGTGCGGGGAGAGGCTTTGAAACCCCCATTCCCTTGTAGGGAAGGGGGGAAGCTGACAGGTGTAGGTTTTTTACATTCTGGTGAGGGCAAGACTTGGGCGACAAGGTGGACAAGGTGACAAGGGAGGAAAACCCTACAGGATGATGTTTTTTGGCAACAATAACACACCGTTAAAAGACTATTGTGCGGATAAAATCTTCCTTGTCTACGTTCCCTCCAAGTCTTCCCAGTCTTGCCTTCACAGACAATATTAAAAACCTACCCTTGTGAGAAGGGGGGGTTAGGTTTCTGGAGATTATCGGTTTCATCTAATACTTTTCAAACACCCTCTTAAGCAGTGATTTTGGCTGGAAGAACAATGCTAATTTTGAAAATATCAATTGTACGGATACAAATTAGTAGTTAAAATGGTGGTAATTCTAAAGAGATATTACCCAGAAGTCCTTTGCGAAAATCGGTGATCATTTGTCTGGCGGCGCGTTCTACATCACCTTTATAACGATGTTCTGCTAAGACTTGTAAATAGTCTTCTCCCGTATAGATGATGGAATCTATCTCATACCGTGACAGTAATGGATGTGGTGGTAATGAATGAGAATGTGTTTCCTGAAGTTCGTTCAGTATATCTACAAATGCTGCGGCTATGAGTTGATTGTCATAAGCTGCTTCACCAATATCATCACAAATAGCTAATTTGATTGCTGCAGCTTGACTGTCCAGTCTGGCGGGAATGACACCAGGGGCATCTAATAATTGTAATTGTTCGGAAATTCTCACCCACCGTAGTTGTCTGGTAACACCGGGACGGGCGGCACTTTCTACGACTCGTTTTCCTATCAACCTGTTAATTAAGGCGGATTTACCGACATTGGGAAAACCAATGACGACAGCCCGGACGGGACGAGGCAACATTCCTCTATCCGTGCGGCGTTGGTTAAGTTCAATACCCGCTGCCTGGGCGGCTTTGGCTATGGCGGTGACACCTTGACCATGTTGGGCGTTGGTAAAATATGGAACTTCACCTTGATTTTTAAACCACTCTATCCAACGCGATCGCACTTGTGGCAAAATCATATCCACCCGGTTGAGTACCAATATCCTGGCTTTTGTTCCCACCCATTCATTCATTTGGGGATGATTTGTAGTTATAGGAATACGGGCATCTCTTACTTCTAAAACCACATCAACCCGTTTTAGCTGTTCTTTGAGATTTTTTTCAGCTTTGGCAATGTGTCCGGGATACCATTGAATCAGATTTAATTTGTAATTTTGTGTGATTGACATTTGTTGTTTGTTAGTTGTCAGTGGTCAGTTGTCATTAATTAGACCTCTTGTCTGTTCCCTGTTCCCTGTTCCCTGTTCCCTCTTAATGAGATTGATGTAAAATCAGACGGTTGCCGTCGGGGTCGTAGGCATAAATTTCTTGTCCGTGAGAAGCTACAGAAATTTCTCTTTGCGAGGTACAGCCTAAAGATGTCAGGTGAGATATGGCAGTTTCTAAATTATTCACTTCCAAACATAAACTGAGCGGACTTTGGGAATTAACAAAAAATTCTGGCTCGTTTGTGGATTTAGGTATAAAAATACCTAACTTTAACCCAAAAATGTGAAACTCAGCATAGACGTTGGGAATGAGTTTCTGTGGTTTTTGTTCTAGTAATTGAGTATAGAAGCTGACTATATTATCAAAATTAACTGTGGCTATGGTAACGATGACACTATTATATTGCATATTTATTTTTACCATAGATTTGTCACAAAAGCGCAGTTGCCGCAGAATTCAGGAGTTTAGGAGTTCAGGCGCAAGAAAATAAGGCGTTGCTGATTAAGGGTATGAATTTTAGTCTCACGCAAAGGCGAGGCAGCGCGGTCTTGGGGGTTTCCCCCATGAGCGACTGCCGTAGCAAAGACGCACTGAGGTTTGAGTTTTAAAGATTCAATTTGGGAATTTCATACCTCAATATGGCTAATGCCTCCGGCACGCTACCGCGAACGCCACGCAGGCTATCAGCAACGCCTCTTTTTTCTAGTCTTGCACAACTGTGAGCGATCGCTGACTTTTTTCTCAGAAAACATCATCTTCTGCGTACTACTTACTAAGCAATACGTATTTATTTATGCTCAGTAAGCATATAAAACATTTGGATTGAATGTAGGGGTAGCGCCCCCCTGACAGGTGTAGGTTTTTTACGGTGAGGGCAAGACTTGGGCGACAAAGTGGACAAGGTGACAAGGGAGGAAAACCCTACAGGATGATGTTTTTTGGCAACAATAACACACCGTTAAAAGACTATTGTGCGGATAAAATCTTCCTTGTCTACGTTCCCTCCAAGTCTTCCCAGTCTTGCCTTCACAGACAATATTAAAAACCTACCCTTGTGAGGTAGCACCCCCCTGCCTACCCCGGTATTTGGCGCAACCACAGGTGGTTTGTCCCAGCAATTCTCATTTTGAAAAAAATAAGATAAAATTCTCTTAATTTAACTAGTAAACCGTAAGGAAGCACAAGCACCTTCCTTGCTTTCCCGTCGCAACAAAATATTACTGGGTTTGACATCTCGGTGTAAAAGTTTCCGTTCATGAACACATTCTAAAGCTTGTCCGATTTGGTCAATGTAGCGCAAGGCTTATGTTTCTGACAAGTAACCATTATCAGCAGTATAGCTTTCCACATAAGCTGCTAAATCATCCCGGTCAATGTGTTCCATTGCGATCGCCCAAAGTCCATCTTCGGGAAAATTGTCGTAAACTTGGACAATATGGGGATGATAGCATTTTGATAAATCTAAGGCTTCTTTTCTAAACCTCTTTTGTCTTTCCGCAAAGTCTGGTTTTTCCTAAAATCCAACTTCCCACTTTAAACACTTATTCCAATTTCTTGCTTTTGACTTTTGACTTCCCAAAGGGTGTCCTGATTCAGACAATCCAAAAATTTACTATATATGCGCGAACGGATTTCTACTCTTAACATTAGTGTAAACCAAAATTTTCGTCTTGTCAAGTCTTGAAGTAAATTAAATTGTCCCCACCTGGGTGAGAAAAGAATTTAGAAAGGGCAAATATCGGATATGATTCTGGGATATCCTTAGATAGAAAGGATATTGGCGAAATTAAAGTAGAATGAAGCTGGCAGCAAGAGTAAGTCAGGTAACACCCTCCATCACCTTAGCCATCGCAGCTAAAGCTAAGGCTATGAAAGCCGAGGGTATAGATGTTTGTAGTTTTAGCGCGGGTGAACCGGATTTTGATACCCCAGCGCATATCAAAGCCGCAGCCGCAAAGGCTTTGGATGAAGGTAAAACCAAGTATGGTCCAGCCGCTGGAGAACCAAAATTACGGGAAGCGATCGCTCACAAGCTAAAAAATGATAATGGTCTTAATTATAAGTCAGAGAATGTCCTTGTCACCAATGGCGGTAAGCATTCTCTGTATAATTTGATTGTGGCATTGATTGACCCCGGTGATGAGGTAATTATCCCTGCACCATATTGGCTAAGTTATCCCGAAATGGTGACATTAGTTGGTGGTAAGTCTGTGATTGTGGAAACAGACGCTTCCAATGGCTACAAAATCACCCCGGAACAGCTAAAAAAAGCTATTACCCCAAAAACAAAGTTATTTGTCCTTAACTCCCCTTCTAACCCCACAGGGATGGTCTACACGCCAGGGGAAATTAAGGCTCTGGCGCAGGTAATAGTTGATGCAGATATCTATGTTGTATCTGATGAGATCTATGAAAAAATTCTCTATGATGGTGCAGAACATATCAGCATAGGTTCTTTAGGTGAGGAAATCTTTTCTCGCACCTTAATTAGTAACGGTTTTGCTAAAGGTTACTCAATGACAGGTTGGCGTTTGGGTTACTTAGCAGGACCATTGGAAATTATCAAAGCCGCTAGTACCATTCAAGGACATAGTACATCAAATGTGTGTACTTTTGCTCAATATGGAGCGATCGCCGCTTTGGAAAGTTCCCAAGACTGTGTAGAGGAAATGCGTCAAGCTTTTGCTAAACGTCGTCAGGTGATGTTTGAAAGACTCAACACTATTCCGGGTTTGAGTTGTCCTAAACCAGACGGTGCTTTTTACCTCTTCCCGGATATCAGTAAAACTGGTTTGAAATCCCTGGAATTTTGCAACGCTATCCTGGAATCTCATCAAGTTGCACTGATTCCCGGTGTCGCTTTTGGTGCTGATAAAAACATTCGTCTTTCCTATGCTACGGATATGGAAACGATTGAAAAGGGAATGGATAGATTAGAGAAATTCGTCCGTTCTCGGATTTAGCATAATTTCTAATTCCCGAAACTCAAGACTTAAAAGTTTTGAGTTTTCGGTATCAGTGACTTTTTTTAGGGTGCATTATCAATATGAATAATGTCTATTTGGTGTTAATAATTGCGATTTCTCTATTACTGAGAATATATAATCTTGCTAATAATCCTATTGCGTTAAATCAAGATGAAGCCATAAATGGTTATGACGCATACTCCCTAATTGCTACCATGCGGGATCATCATGGGAATTTTCTGCCAATTATGTTGGAATCTTTTGGTGATTGGGTATCACCTGTTATCACTTATATCACAATTCCTTTTGTACAATTATTCGGATTATCAGAATTTTCGATCCGCTTACCTGTTGCCTTATTAGGAGTGGGTACGGTCGTTCTTATATACTTATTTAGTCTACAAGTTCTTAATGATAAAAAATTAGCCTTAATAGCTGCTTTTCTTCTGGCAATTATACCCTGGCATATCACCCTTTCCAGATGGGCTATTCCTCCCAGCATTGTGCCATTTTTTATGCTGTTATTTATGACAGTATTTTTATGGGCTGTTAAAAACAATCCAAAACAATCTTATAGGTTAATTATAGCATCCATTTGTGCAGGAATACTAACCTATTCTTACCCAAGTCAAAAATTATTTGTGCCACTTCTATTAATAGCATTAATGATAATTTTCTTGCGTAAGAATATCACTAAAATAACCATGTTTTTATTAAGTTATATCATTTTTGTATCGCCAATATATTTATTAACTTTTGCTGATCCTGATAGATACAACGGTAGGTTTAAGATTGTTTCAATTTTTGGTCAAGAAGAAAATATATTTATTATTTTTGGGAAATTTTTATTAAGATATTTGAGCTATTTTTCACCAGAGTTTAACTTTGGTATTAGTGATTCTAATGTTATGCAGAGAGTTCCCGGCTTTGGTGCTAATTATGATTTTCTATCAGTATTTTTTTATATAGGAATTCTGGGATGTTTTACTCTAGCTTTTAAGAAAGATAGTTTAACTTATCCACATCGTCAGATCATCTTATTATTACTTGCATGGCTTTTTATTGCCCCAATTCCTGCCAGTTTAACAGAAACATATTACCATACATTAAGAATGATTCATGGATTACCTTTAACTATTATATTTGTGATTTTTGGGTTAAAAATAATAGTTGATTCCATAAAAGATATCCAACTAAAAAAGAAGTTGATTGTGATTGTGATCTTTCTAGGAATAATGAATATTCCTAGTTTTAGTTATGTTTATTTTCATAGATATCCTCAACAAACCCTGACTAGAGAAATGTTCCAATATGGAATTAAGGATTTCATGAATTATGTAATTATTAATCAGGATAGATTTAATAAAATAGTCATTGATAATCAAATAAATCAGCCATATATCTATTATCTATTTTATGCAAAATATGATCCAAAGTTAATTAATCATCTGGAAATTCAGCCAGATAAAGAAATTAAAAAAGTTGGTAAATATGAATTTAGAAACATTGATAATCAAGAGATTATCAATACCCAAGAAATATATCAAGTTAATGATAAAGATAGAATTTGGTATAAAATCTATGAAAGAAATGATCGGGTTCTATTTGTTAAAAAAGTAACCTAAAATCAAATCAAACCCATTTCCTTTAAACCTTGATAAAGTCGTTTTGCTTCTTCGGGGTTATATAATTCATGGAGAGAAATAGCATATTCAAAAGCTTCTAAACTACCGGAAACATCACCAATTTTCAACAGCACAACCCCTAAATTTTGATAAGCTTCTGCATAATCAGGATTCAAATTAATGGCGTTATTATAGGCATCAATAGCTTCACTAAATAACCCCATTGCTTTGCATACCATGCCTAAATTATAATAACCTGTTACAAAATTAGGATCAATTTTTATGGCTGTTTCATAAGCAATTTTTGCTTCTGGTAAATCTCCTACATTTTTGAGTAAATTTCCTAAATTATTATATCCTCCTAATTTCAAAAGGGGATAGATAGGCAATTTCACCGCAGCTTGATAATGAGAAATAGCTGGGGATAAATTTTGTAAATTCGTGTAGGCAATTCCTAAATGGTAATGTAATTCATATAAAATATCGTAATTTATATCTTCATCAAAATCAACTGCAAATTCCTGTGACTGCGAATGTTTAAATTTATTTAACGTTTTTTTTTCTTCATTAACCTGATTACCAATTAATTGATTTAATCCTCGATTTAATAACTCCATACCCGCATCAATTTTCCCCATTTGCATATACAAAGCTCCCAATTTACTGCATACATAAGCATCATTGGGGTGACTGGCAAAAAACTCTTCCATTGCGGCTGCGGCTTTAGCATATTTATTCTGTTCATTAATTACAGCTTTTTGATAACCTGTATGCAGAATTGCTACTCCTGGTAAATAACCAATTTGCCAATGTGGTTCTTGAGTGAGAATTGCGGTGACACTATCATCAATTAAAGCATGATAAGGGCGATCAAAATATATATCTGGATGATTGCGAAATAGTCGAGAAACCAGAGAATAAGGTGATTGTGTTGAACCAACTTCTTGACGCACCAGATTAATCACCAGATACTCTTCTTTACTAATAACTGATTGGAGTAAAGGGATAATTTCTGATGTCAAACTTTCATCAGCATCTAAAACTAAAATCCAATCACCTGTTACATATTTTAAAGCTTCATTTCGAGCCGAACTAAAGTTATTATCCCAGGTGAAATGATGTACTTTAGCTCCAAATTGTTGAGCGATTTGGGGTGTTTTATCAGTTGAACCAGTATCAAGAATTACAATTTCATCAACAAAATTATTAACACTTCCTAGACACTTTGGTAAAGTGATTTCCTCATTTTTAACAATCATGCAAAGGCTAACTTTCATCTGGTAACACTATGGTATTTACAACGTTGATTAATAATACAGCAGGAGTCAAGAGTTAATCTACCAGTAGGGGTAATTCATGAATTACCCCTACCTCCTCTGAGTCCTCTGTGCCTGGAGTGGTTCGTATCTCTTAAAAAATATATTTAAACAGGGTGAAAATAGTCATAAATATCTTGCGCTAACCGTGAACCAATTCCGGGAACTTCAGTTAATTGTGTAGTTGTAGCTTCACGAATATAGTCAAGAGAGCGAAAATGCGCTAATAGCAACTTTTGGCGATTTTGTCCCAAACCGGGAATTTCATCTAGATGCGATCGCTTTAGTTTATCACTTCTTTGCTGACGATGAAAACTCACCGCAAATCTATGGGCTTCATCTCGCAATCTTCGTAATAACTGGACTCCTGGTTGTTCTGAGTCTGTTTCTAAAGGTTTTGATGAGTGGGGTAAAAAGATTTCTTCTCGTTTTTTGGCTAAACTGACAACCCGTAAATCTGCGAATAGATTCATTTCCATTAAAATACCCACAACGGCAGATAGTTGACCTTTACCACCATCAATCATAATTAAATCAGGCCAGTCAGCATTACCTAATCTTGCTAATTTGGGATCTTCAATATATTTACGAAACCGTCTATTAATAACTTCCGCTAAACTAGCAAAATCATCGGAATGACCAATGGTAATATCAGGATTTTTAATTTTATAATGTCGGTAATATTGTTTGGCTGGTAAACCATCAATAAATACGACTTGCGAACCTACTGCATTAGTCCCTTGAATATGAGAAATATCATATCCTTCAATGCGTTTGGGTAAATCTGGTAAGTCGAGAATAGCGGCTAGATCTTGGGTTGCTTGCAAATTACTATCACCCAATTTTTGCATTCTTTGTAATTCATATTGGGCATTTTTTCCCACCATTTCTATTAATTCTGCCTTACTTTGTCGCAAAGGATTGAAAATTGTGACTTTTCTACCTTTGCGTTCTGTTAAGATATCGGACAAAATTTCACTATCTGGTAAATCGTGTTGTACTAAAACTTCGCTAGGAATTTCTACACTTTCTGCTGTTTGATAATGTTCTTCTAAAACTCGTTGTAAAATTGCTCCCGGTTCAGGGTGGGAGTCAGCCACAAAAGCCAACCGTCCCACTAATTGACCGGCGCGAATTTGGAATAATTGAATGTAGGCGTGTTGATCATCGGCGGCTAAGGCTATGGCATCTCGTGATACTGTATCATCAGGTAAGGCGACTTTTTGAGCAGCATTTAGGGATTTTAAAGCCACAATTTGATCACGAATTTTCGCCGCAGTTTCAAAATTCAATTCTGCTGCTGCTGTTTCCATTTGTGCTGTTAAAATATCAATTAGTTCCTGAGTTCTGCCTTGAAAAACCATCGCTACTTTTTGGACAATTTTTGCATATTCAACCGGGGAAACTAATTTTTGACAAACACCAGGACAACGACCAATATCATAATTCAAACAGGGACGATCTTTAAATAAAGGTTGTGGTCTTTGTCGTAAAGGAAAAATCTTTTTACATAAATGGACAATTTCTCGTAATAACCCGGAATCTGTATAAGGACCGTAATATTTATCTTTGGCTTTCCCTAATTGACGTTTGCGAGTAATGAAAATGCGCGGATATTCATCTGACCAAGTAATGCACAGATAAGGATATTTTTTATCATCTTTGAGTAAGACGTTAAAATATGGCTGATGCTGTTTAATTAAATTGGCTTCTAGTGCTAATGCTTCAGCTTCTGTATCAGTGACAATGAATTCAATTTCTGTCACTAATTTAACCATTGTGTTAATCCGTTCCGTCTTGTTAGTGGAGTCGCGGAAATAGGAACGGACACGAGAACGCAATTTACGAGATTTACCTATATATATTAGGCGATCGCTGCCATCCCGCAGCAAATAAACCCCGGGTTCTGGGGGAATTTCTCCCAGACGATTTTCTAAACGTTCTGGGTTTTTGTATAGTGGTAAGATTTGCTCAGATATAGTCACAGATTTATTTTACATAACTTTATTAGTTACCTATCTTGATTTTAAACCATAAATTAAAAATACCCAGATATCCGATTTTTGACCCTTCTCAATCCATAGTTTGAGTTGATAAATCCATTGAAATGCTAATAGAAAAATCGTCAACAATAAACTAATATAATCCGCGTGTTCTTAAGTAAAATTACTATCTAAACCTATAATATTAAAGTCTTGTTCACTTAAACCAAAATGTCTTGCTACTCTTAAAAAAGATTGGTATGGATCTAGAACTAAAAAAAATCCCAAAAATTTGGCTTGATGATTGTTTTTAGATGTTGAGATATCTGCAAAATAGTGTATTTACTAGGGATTAGATACATACTTTTATACAATAATAGAGATTGATATTCCAGATTTTATAGTATTTTTTTTCACTATCCAGGGGTAAAACTACTGAAAATAATCTTTTTACCACTAATTGCTGACCGCTGATAGCTGAAGCTGCTGTATCATAACCTTAAACAATTAAACACACTCCATATGAAGATGCAGAAAAATAAAAGTAGATTTACATTAATCCCGGTGTGTCGAATAACTGCTTTTTATCAGGGTTTAGTATGAAGCTAAACCTTTTCTTATTGAGGTGTTGCGAAAGGAATAGGAGTCAGCGGGAAGAATGATATTGATACACATACTATAGATAGATGAATTTAAGCATTAATTTAGGTAAATTAAGCAACTATGGTAAACACTTGGTATATATGGGCTTGGTCAATCGCCAAGCCTTTTTTATGAAGGTTAATGATTTAGCCCTAATTCATACTTAGTTCCATTAAACCATCAGCCATGTCAAAATTAGCTGTCACATTTTGGACATCATCTAACCCTTCTAGGGTATCAATTAATTTGAGGAGAGATTTAGCTTGATCTGCATCTGTAAGTTCTACCTGATTACCAGGAAGCCAACGCAATTCTATATTTGTGACTTTAAAACTTTTTGCTTTTAAGGTTTGGCTGAGTTTCTCTAAATTTGCCATTTCTGTAAATACCTCAAATGTTTCCTCTGCAATGATTTCATAAGACTGGGCATTTCCTTCTAAGGAAGCTTCTAAAAGCTTGTCTTCATCAATTACACCTTCGACTACACAAACTCCTGTTTGGGAAAACATCCAACTTACGCAACCTGTTTCTCCCAAATTTCCGCCATTTTTGCTAAAAGAGACGCGCAAATCTGCCGCAGTTCGATTCCGGTTATCTGTGAGGGCTTCAATTAAAATGGCGACACCACCAGGACCGTAACCTTCGTAGCGAATTTCTTCGAGGATGCTGTTATCGCTGAAAGTACCTGCACCTTTCGCAATGGCTCTATCAATATTATCATTGGGAATACCTGCGGCTTTGGCTTTATCAATGGCTGTCCTGAGTTGAAAATTACCTGCTGGATCTGGTATACCGTTTCTTGCAGCCACAATTATTGCCCGTGATAGTTGGGTGAATATACTTCCCCTTCTGGCATCTACTACGGCTTTTTGACGTTTAATATTTGCCCATTTACTATGTCCTGCCATAATTAAAAAAATACTTATTCTCTATTCAAACATAGAATAGATCGGAATTATAACCTAGAGGCAGACAAAGCTGCACCAATTAATCCCACTTGTTGATTAAGAATTATATGCACGGGGATTTCTTCGAGAAGAGAACCCATTCTGCCTTTTTGGGTAAAATTCAAGAGGAAACTACCATTTTGCATTAAGGGGAGGATTTTGGGGGCGATACCACCAGCAATGTATAATCCGCCATAGGGTAGGAGTTTGAGGGCTAAATTGCCGGCTTCTGCACCGTAGGCTTCGATAAATAATTGCATGGTTTGTTCGGAAAGGCGATCGCTTTTTTGGAGTGCAGCAGCGCCAATAAATGCCCCTGGATCAACGGTTTTTTCGGTTGTCTGTGCTTCTTGTTCCCAAGTTCTGACTGCTTGGGCAATTTCTGGTGATTCAGTGGCTATGTTTCTATCGCGTAAAAATTGGTAAATGGAGGTAATTCCTAACCCGGAAACTACTCTTTCGACAGAAACTCGTTGAATATCATGTTTATCTACTAGATATTTCAACAGTTGAAATTCTAATTCATTACGTGGTGCAAAATCTGCGTGTCCACCCTCGGAAGGAAAGACTTGATATTGATGGTCTTGTTTAATCAAAAATCCTTGTCCTAACCCAGTTCCCGCACCGATTACAGCCATTGGTGCTGCTGGTTGATATTTACCAACTTGTAAAGTGAGTAAATCCTGTTTTGTTAACCCAAAAATGCCGTAACCAACAGCCGCAAAGTCATTAATCAGGGAAATTGACAAAATACCCAATTCTTGAGTTAAACGATTTGTATCGAGAAACCAGGCTAAATTGGTCAACTTGGCGGTGTTTTCCACTACTGGTCCTGCGATCGCAAAACAAGCCTTTTCTGGTGTGCTAGAGTTAGCTGTAGTCAAAAACCTTTGGACGATGGGGACTAAATCAGGAAAATCCCCACTGCGAAAACTCTCTTCATACAGAGTTTTTAACCCTAGTGTTTCCGAAAATTCCACCAAACGCAAAATAGTTTTTGTTCCGCCTATGTCTCCGGCCAGTAGCAATGTCATAAAATTTATCACTTAGTAGGTTACTTTTGCCCAGTTGTAGCGATATGCACTTGAATGAGATACAGAATCTACAGTAAAAGCCATAAGTTAAAAGTCTCTTAACTCCTGACTCCTGACTCCTGACTCCTGCTATAGCGTCAGTTGTGATTTAGAGAAAATCCCCATTAAATATTTACACAAATCGCACCAATTCTTCAATTTTCGTCAAATGGGACGTATCACCCTTGAGTGCTAATAACCATTCTGAATCTTGACGGACAACTTTTACCAAAGAACATAGAGAAGCTTTGACTTCACTTTTGGCTATGTCCCCCACAAATCCCATTGCTGCACCCAAGACAGACGCGCCATGCGCCACCAATAGGATATCATGGGGGGAAAATTCAGTAGATAAACACCTGGCAGTTTGCGCCGAACGTTCCCGCACCTGTTGATGAGTTTCCGGGTATTTTGCGGCTATGCGTGATGTGTAACTGGTATCAATTCTGGGAAATAATTTGACTAAAGCTGAGGTTGAGAGTTTTTCGGGTTCTTCAGTCATCCATTCGGGATTAAGCCATTCACTCAAACCCACTTCCAGTTTAATCTGTAAATCCAAAACTTCGGCGATCGCATTCGCAGTTTGGATAGTTCGCAAAAACGGAGAAGCAAAAATATGGGCGATTTTTTCCCCTTTAAGTCGCTTTGCTAACTGCTGCGCCTGAATCATCCCATCATCTGATAAAGGTGGATCATACCGTCTTTCGGCGGTTAGAAACCAATCGGGATATACGAAATCAAGGCGGTTAGCGTGTCTTGCTATCCAAACTATTTGACTCATGGGAAAATCCGAATGTTAATTTTTGTTATGTGGCTATAATACGATACTTTGCAAACCTTTGACTAATCTTTCTATACCTGCTTTAGCTGTATCTGCTGGTAACGCACCATAAGCAACCCGCAAATAACAGCCATCTTCCATCCCAAAGGTTGTTCCCGGAATCACTGCTATTTTGTGTTCTTGAATCAGTTTTTTCACTAATTCCAAATCATTCATTTTTGTCTGCACTTTCAAGAAAAAGTAAAATGCACCATTAGCTGGTGTAATTGTACATAAATCCTGAAGTAATTGTAGTGAATTAATCACTATTTCTCGAACTTTAGCAATACTCCCAATATTATCTTTTAAATAATCATCTTTTGCTTGTAAAGCCCCCAAAGCTGCATACTGAGAAACCACAGGTGGACAAATTAAAATAGTATCTTGAACTTTTTTCACAGCAGTTAACAAATGTTCAGGAATTACCATATAACCAATTCGCCAACTAGCAAAACCATAAGCTTTCGACAAACTAAACAAAGAAATTGTATATTTATTACTGCCCGCAGATGCCCCCGGAGAAATATGTTTTACACCGTTGTAAGTAAAATATTCATAAGCCTCATCACTAATATGATAAATTCCCCTTTCTCGACAAATTTCATTAACTTGTTTTAATGCTGTCTCTGAATAAATAACACCCGTCGGATTATTCGGAGAAATCGTCACCACTGCACGGGTTTTATCTGTAATTGCTGCCTTTATAGCTTCAGGAACTAATTGATAATTTGCATCTGTGGCAACTAATACCGGATGACAACCTGCCATTTTAATCGCCATTTCATGATTAAAATAGTAGGGAGTATTTAAAATAATTTCATCACCAGGAGAAGTAATTGCTAAAATAGCATTTATAAACCCCATGTTGCTACCTGCTGTCACCACAATAGCGTTTTCTTCCTTGATATCAATATCATTAAATATTGATAATTTTGCCGTTAAAGCTGTTAATAATTCAGGAATCCCAACAACGGGTTGATAAAGATGATTTTTAGGTTCAGCAAGAAATTTTGGTAATAATTCTATGGCTGTTGCTGGTGGCTGATAATGGACAACACCTTGTCCCAAAGAAATTGTTCCTGGAGAGTTTTTAATTAATTCACCCACCACCGGAATAATTGGCGATTGAATCGCTGCCATTCGTGATAATTTATAATTCATAACTCTTAAAAACACTAAAGTATTTCTGATGCCAAATTGCTGGTTTATGGTAGGGGTTTAGCTTTTGCTTTACCCTGACTAAATTTTAATTACTTCGCTATAAATCTATTGATAGTTTTTAGGGATACCAACTTGTGATAAACCAGCAATTACTTTCAAGTTTTGACAACGAATTAATTCACTAAAATTTAAACCAGAACGCCCTTCTATTGTTCCTACTGCTTCAATAGCTGTTAACAAATGTTGGGCAGCTTCTGTTTCTGAATAACCCCGTCTTTGGGCGATTCTAATAGCGGCTGTATCAGCAGTTAATTCTGACTCCTGGGATTTATTGGTGCGCCAAATCCGTATAGCCGCTACAGTGCTTAATCCACAGGCTATTACCACACCTACCACATCCGCTTGGACTGCTTCGAGTATTCCGCCCACAAGCCCTGCTAACACCGCACCTTGATACATATTAGGTTCTAACCATTTCACCCCTATTAACCAGGATACCCTTTGCAATAGGAGTAAATCCCGTTGGGGTTTTGTCAACCGTCGCCATAAATCGAAATTAATATATATTGGTCTTGCTTGACTCAAAGGCAGGGGAAAAGCTGCATCTATTACCTGTTTTTGTTCTGGTTTACTGACGATTTTAGTCATCATTCGCCCAGAAGCAGGCATTACATCCAACAACCGACGAATTTCAATATTTGGTTCCATAACACCCATTATAATTATGTATATTCAATGACTACTAAGATTACACTCTATTCCACTTTATATTTATATGGACGCTTTTGATCCCAATCCACCAGAATGGACTAATCAAGCCGTACACGCCTATCAATTCCATTGTCCCAAATGCCACGCTGGTAGTCGAGATGCTGTTAATGTGTGGTTAAATAGGCGATCGCCTGTCAGTACCCCAGAACGTCGTCGGAAGTGGCAAGAATTCTACCATTGTCATTGCGGTTATGTCTGGTGGGCTTGGAGTAATGATAGACCACCGACGGATTTATCTAAGCAAAATCAAAATCAGGATTAACTGCTTTTTTCTCTCGTTCCCACCCAGAGACTAGGAACGAGAGGATGAGAGATTGTATCTATTCTAAATCTGGTTCAACACCAAGCGATCGAAGTTGGGCAATTAATCTTTCGGTTTTTTGCTTTTCTTGTTCTAACTTTTGTCTTTCCTGTTCAGCTTTTTGTCTTTCCTGTTCAGCTTTCTGTCTTTCCTCCTCTGTGCTGGTTAATATCCAATTACCGTCTTTGTCATACCAACGTAACCAAGGCATTTCGACGTTTTTATAACTTCCTTGCCACACTCCCAAACCTAATTCTATTTCGGGAATCCAAAACCGGAAATCTGATAAGTCTACTTCAGCATAACGAGCGCCTGTTAACTGAAACATTCTAAATTCAGATTTATAACGATCAAAGATGGCGTAATAGGGTACTCTTAAAATTTGTTCATAAACTTCCCATTTACCAGGAGGTTTTTCTACATCTCTTAATATTGTCCCTAAGTCTTCTTTTTCTGTTCCTGGTGAGAGTAATTCAACAATAATATGAGGGTTTACTCCTTCTTGCCAAACTACATAACTTAAACGTAAATCTCTTTTATCATAAAGAGAGGGAACACCTAAGACTGCAAACCAATCTGGACGTTTATACCATGAAGGATGACGCAAATCATAATAAAGATTCAGATCACTTCCTGTAAATATTTGGTCGCTAGGATAGTTAGGGGGACGGAATGTTTCTGCTAATAATTGTGGTTGGAATAAATGAAATTGATCTGGCAAACCAGGTTCCTCCGGGTCTTCGCTAGGAAGATCATACATTGTCGGTAATGTTTCTTTAGGGGAAAGTGGCGGATCAGTTTGATACATTCTTAACAATCCTAAAGATAGAATTTCTATTTCTATTATGTAGTAATATGATTCGGTTTAAAAATGGTAGCGACGGTTTTGAATATTCGTGGTAAGATTTACGGGCGTATTCCCATAAGCCCGCATTCCTTTCTAATTAGAGATTACACTTCTGGATAGTGGGTTAATAACCCACTTTATAAAACTACACATTCAACGGCTTTTTTGTGACAATTGGCGTTTGATTATCACTATTTGCAATTGGTACAGGTGCAATAACTTCCTTGCCTGTAATTAATCTCGCGCCACGATTGCGGGTAAAATAGCTCCACAACCATTGAATCATCACCACTAACTTATTATCAAATTCAATCAAGAAGTAGATGTGAATAAATAACCAAACAAACCACGCAAAGAAACCTCTAAGTTTGATAAATCCTAAATCAACAACTGCGGCGTGTTGCCCAATCATTGCTAAACTACCTCTATCCACATATTTGAATTGGGGTAATGTTTCACCTTTCAACCGTTTTTGAATGAGTTTAGCCACATACTCGCCTTCCTGCATGGCGACTGGTGCAACTCCCGGCAATGGTTTATCATTTTGATGGGCAAAATTTGCTAAGTCACCAACTACGAAAATGTTGGGAAATCCTTTAATACTGAGGTCTGGTTCAACCATAACACGACCAGCGCGATCGCTCTCAACTCCCGTTTTATCTGTCAAAACTTTCCCCATTGCTGAGGCTTTCACACCCGCAGCCCACAACACGGTTTTAGCTGCAATTTCTTTGACATCATCACCTTGCTTAATCGTCACAATATCATTTTCAATATGTGTTACCAAAGTTTTGGTTTGCACATCTACGCCCAAAGCCTTTAATGATGCTTCCGCTGTGTGGGATAATTCCGGGGCAAAAGGGGGAAGAATCCGATCTAAACCTTCTAACAATAAAACTCTGGTTTCTGAGGTGTCAATGTTGCGGAAATCTTCTGTCAGGGTTTTAGTTGCCAATTCAGCGATCGCCCCCGCCAATTCTACCCCAGTTGGACCACCACCCACAATTACAAAAGTTAACAAAGCTTGGCGTTTTACCGGATCACTTTCCTTTTCAGCGGCTTCAAATGCGGAAAATATTCGCCGACGCATCTCAATGGCATCTTCTACAGTCTTTAAACCCGGTGCAAATTCTTCCCAGTTATCCTTACCAAAATAGGAATGTTTTGCCCCTGTAGCCACAATTAAAGTATCGTAGGGGACAGATTCCTCGCCTACCATCACCTTTTGGGTGGTAGTGTCAATATCATTCACCTCACCCAACAGCACCTTAGTATTCTTACTCTTGCTGAGGACAGAACGCAAGGGAGAAGAAATATCCGCTGGGGACAAAGCACCTGTAGCGACTTGGTACAGCAGTGGTTGAAACAGGTGAAAATTACGTTTATCAATCAGGGTGATTTGTACATTGGCTTTAGCCATAGACTTAGCGGCGTACAATCCACCAAAACCACCACCAATAATCACGACTTGATGAACCGGTTTTTTGTCAGCTAGATCAACCATAAAAAATATTTCCTTCCATTACAGGGCTGTAACTATTCTTAACAAATTTGTATCAAAATTATCACAATTATTTCTGTTTATCTTGAACTTCTTAAAAAAAAAGAAAAGTGGTGGATTGAAAGGAGGTAGGGGCGCAGAGCCTGCGCCCACCCAGGAGTCAGAAAGAAATTCCCCCCTGTTCCCTGTTCCCTATTCCCTATTCCCTGTTCCCCAATTTGCGATACAATCATAAGTCTGCCAATTTCATGACAGCCTTTATAAACAGGAGATGCTTCTATGGCGCGTATGTATTATGATGAAGATGCTAATTTGGATCTTTTAGCAGGTAAAACCGTTGCTATTATTGGTTATGGTTCTCAAGGTCATGCTCACGCGCTGAATCTTAAAGATAGCGGTGTTAATGTGATTGTCGGATTATATCCTGGCAGTAAGTCCACAGCTAAAGCCGAAGCTGCTGGTTTGACTGTAAAAAATGTTGCTGATGCGGCCAAAGCTGCTGATTTCATCATGATTTTATTACCTGATGAAGTCCAAAAAACAATTTACAAAAACGAAATTGAACCGAATTTAGAAGCTGGAAATGTTTTAGCTTTTGCACATGGTTTTAATATCCATTTTGCACAGGTTGTACCTCCTGCCGATGTTGATGTCGTCATGGTTGCACCTAAAGGCCCTGGACATTTAGTGCGTCGTACTTATGAACAAGGACAAGGTGTACCTGCCTTATTTGCAGTTTATCAAGATGCCACTGGTCAGGCACGCGATCGCGCTATGGCTTATGCTAAAGGTGTTGGTGGTACACGCGCTGGTATTTTGGAAACTACTTTCCGGGAAGAAACCGAAACCGATTTGTTTGGGGAACAAGCGGTATTGTGTGGTGGTTTGAGTGCTTTAATCAAAGCGGGTTTTGAAACTTTGGTAGAAGCCGGTTATCAACCAGAACTCGCTTATTTTGAATGTCTGCACGAAGTCAAATTAATTGTTGATTTAGTTGTAGAAGGTGGTTTGGCTACCATGCGCGATAGTATTTCTAATACTGCTGAATATGGTGATTATACTCGTGGTCCTCGCGTTGTCACCGCCGAAACTAAAGCGGAAATGAAGAAAATTCTCAGCGAAATTCAATCTGGACAATTTGCGCGGGAATTCGTTCTAGAAAACCAAGCTGGTAAACCCGGTTTTACTGCTATGCGTCGTCAAGAAGCTGAACATCCTATTGAGGCTGTTGGTAAGGATTTACGCGCTATGTTTAGCTGGTTGAAGAAAGGGTAATTTTGGGTAATTGGTAATTGGTAATTTCTTACCTTTTACCAAATTCTTTTTTTATGCAGAAAATAGTTAGCAAAATATGACAAATATTTGCATAGAAGTTAAAACAATATTTGTAAATAAAGGATTAAATGCCATGACAATTAAAATCAAATCTATTACTAGTCTTAAAGTCCAGGGGTTGATCTTAACTATCCTGCTATCAACCTTAATACCTGAAACTGTTCAGGCGCAAATTATTCCCACCATCAAATTACCAACCACTACAGTTCCTAAGCCAACCATTACAGTTCCTAAGCCAACCATTACAGTTCCTAACCCAACCATTGAAACCCCATTAGTATTTCAGCTACCAACTACTTTTAGCATCAACGCTACACCAGGTAATACAACTCCTAGCTTTGTTTCTGTGATTAAAGAAGGCAGTAATTCACCTCAAATTTCCACAGGGACAGGAAGTACATCTATTGCTATTCCGGCGGCGACTACGACATCAGGAACTGTATCTAACATTAATGTAGTTCTACCTTCTAAAAATCCTGTTTCTAGTGGAGATGTCAATTTTAATGTTAATACAACTCCAGTTTCTACCTTTGGTTCTGTAATAAACAGTGTTAACCTTTCATTTCCTGTACCAGTTTTAGATTAGACATCTCCGAAAATTAAATATGCGTGGCATGAAACCCCTGTAGAGACGTTCCATGGAACGTCTCTACAATCTTTACCGAAGATGTCTAATAAATGCGGATTTTATTAGCGCCCCCATTCCCTCGTAGGGAAGGGGGGAAGGGGGGTTAGGTTTCTGGAGATTATCGGTTTCATCTAATACTTTTAAAACAACCTCTAAGAGTGAGACGTGGGGCTTCTTGCTGCTTTAGCTAAAATTTAAATTCTAGATTCATGTCCCCTCTAAAACCATCCTCACTTTTACCTAAACGAGAATTCATCACTAAACCAGAATTAGCACTTGCATAACGAAATATCATCCCATAGTTAGGATCTTTTAACTGACTTTCAAATCCTTTGGTAGCTGTAGAATAAGTCGAATAGTATGGACCAATTGTGACAGTCCCTAATTCTTTATCTTTGAAAACATCATAGGTAGATTCAATTTGATATGAAGGTTCTTGATTACCAAGAGAGAAAGAACTATTAAAATTAAAACCACTTCTATGGGAAAAATTAAGCAATAAAAAAGTGCTAATTTTATCTAAACTAGTAGATTGAACATCAGGATTGAGGATTTTAGGGGAACAACTCAATACTGGATAAAAAGTTATATTAAAATCTGGTTTCACAAACTGAAATACATTACCAATAGAAAGACTTGATAAATTTAAACGATTAGGATTATTATTATAAGTTAGTGATAGAAAAGGTGAATTAACTATAATTGTACTCCATTGTTGATTTTTATCATAAAAAGTATTCCGAAAATCTGCTTTAGTCGCAAACTTTAACATTCCTCCCAGCGAACTTTCTCCAGTAGCATTAGGATTCAACTTAGCCAACTTCTGATTAATCATTGGTACAGAATCAGAAAAAAGATTAAACCACATACCTGTAGATAGGGAATAACTCAAATTATCAATACTTCCAGATATGACAAATTCCATTGCTGGTAAATAAAGATTTCCGGTATAAGAAGATGTTTCAATTTCTCTTTTTCGAGACGTACTCAGTTGAATTCTGCTAAAATTTATATCAAAAATTTTTCCTCCTCCAATTATAGAAGCTGCTGTAAACAAACTATCGAAATTATTATCAAGAACAAAAGATTTATCAAATAAAACTTGTCCATCTGAAGTTTTTGCCTGCAAAAAGGTATATGTAATCGTTTGAGGTGCATTAGCATTAGTTTTGGGAATATTAGAAAACATTGGACCCAAGTCATCAAGAGAAACCGAATCTATGACAACAGGAGTTTCATCAGTCCAAGGTTGTATTATTTGCTCAATAAATTGGACACTTCTTTGATAAATACCTGTTCTTAGTTGTAATAATAAGGAACTATCTGAAGTAATATTTCCTGAAAAAG
The DNA here is from genome assembly GCF_002368115.1 of Dolichospermum compactum NIES-806. Lineage (NCBI taxonomy): Bacteria > Bacillati > Cyanobacteriota > Cyanophyceae > Nostocales > Aphanizomenonaceae > Dolichospermum > Dolichospermum compactum. The sequence goes on from NZ_AP018316.1 coordinate 125,393, forward strand.
TATAACTTCCAGAAACTTGGGCAAGGCTACTATTAGTATTACCATAACTTAGTGTATTATTTAACCTTTCATTCATTTGTCTGCGTTGTTGAGATGTGGCTTTTGTCTTCAACGTCGCTAAAGTTTTTACGGTATTAAACTGTTCTTTTGCTTCATTAATACTTGCATTCAAATTACCCGGATTAATAACACTAAAAGCACTACCCAATATTAATCCTAGACTAGCATTTGTAGTCTGATTTAAATCAGTATCTTGCCATTGGGCTGTAGTTACAGATAAGCCAGGATTAGCAAAAACATTTAAATAATTTAATCTAATTTTTTCTGGGTCATATTGTAGTAATGTGCGGTTATGTGACCAACTCAAAGTATATCTATACCAAGCTTGATTTTGAGGAGCTAATATCGAAGAAGTGGTAACTTCAGGACTTTGTTGTCCAAGGTTAGACCAACTCAAGGAATTAAGATAATGAAAATCTCTTTGTTCTTTCGTTAAAAAGGGATTGCTAAGGACTTCAAAAAGATCATTATTATTTATTTGATTAACTTGTAAAGTTTTGATCCCAGGTAGAGACGTAATTGGAGCTTTAAACGAATATCCCTGGTTAGTAAAAAAATCACCTAATGTCAGTCCAGCAGCAAGGAGATTTTCACGGGGAATAATACTACCAGCTTCCAATTTGACACCATTATTTAATAAAGGTTGTAAATTGACAGTTTGAAAGCCTTGGAAAAATTTAGGTGCATTCCTAGCATCTAAATTACCAGATAAAGCACCTCCTCCTAGTAATTGGTCTGTAGTTGCTTTGGGTGCGTTAGCTAGGGGAATAAGTTTTTGGAACAAACTACCATCAGAGCCAGTAATATTCAGATTAAAACTGGCATTATCAGGTAGCTGAACTCCCGGAGGTAGGACGATTTCTGCCGTCGCGATAGTAACATTTAAGTCATTTAATTTATTGCTTCCTACTGAATCTGTAAGAGTAGTAGGAAAAGCAAATACTGTTTGTACACCGGAAAAAGCTGTAGAAACTTGAGCAAATTGTCTCAATTTTTGTTGATAACTATTGCCCTGATAACCAAAATTTAGATGGTTTCCCTGGGTTTCAATAACCACACGATTACCATCTAATACCCAATAGAATTGTTCGTCATCGGGATAAATAGAAATATTAGCTGATTTAATGAGGGGATCACTAAATTGCTCTTTTTGAAACGCATTACCTGGATCAAAGTTATCTAAATCAACACCGAAATTTGAATAGAAAGTAAATTTTAAGGGTTGAAAATTACGAGGATTAATAATTAGTTTATCACTTGTGTTTACGAAAAATGGATATCTTGATGCGCTGTTTTCTAACAAGCTACGCATTAAAATTCTCAGGACTTGTTTATTTTGTTCTGGCGCTAATGCTGGTTTTTCCTCTGGTTTCGTTTCTGGTTTATCATCTGGAATCGGTAAAGAGGGTACTTCTTTGGGAACTATAGGCAGATTTGGCTCAACTGGAGTTAATTGCGCTTGCTGCTGATTGTTTGTTTCCTGTGCGATTAATGTCTCGACACTAAGAGTAGTATTGTAATTAGGTTTATATAAATGAAAGCTATTAGTATTATTTATATTTAAATCTTGATCTGGAGTATTATAATAAGTCTTATTAGCACTATATTCACAGCCAAAGGTGTGTCGCTTCAAATCTTCCTCTACACTGGGGATATTGTTCGTAGTGACGAGTATTGGTGCAGAATCCTCCAGCCTATTTTCCTCACAACTAGAGGCTGTGTGGAGGATATTTTCTGGTAACTGATATGCAGAATATTGATTGAGACTGATTTCTGTATCATTTAACTTTTGCTGTGGTGAGAAAGGAGTAATATTAATTATTTCTGGATCAGAAGAAGTTAAATTTTTGGACTGAACACCTACCTCTGTAGATTCTAGGTGTTTTTCGGGTTGAATATCCTGATTATTGGTATTGACGCTAAAAAAATCATTTGTTTTTTCTTGTTCAGTTGCGAGGACTTTTGGGGAAAACAGTACCGACACCAACAAAGTTACTAGCAGTCCACCACTCCAGAAAATATCTTGTTTCTTCATATTGATTAAAAATGGCTCTACCGTTCCCTTTATGTAAAACAATATTTATTGTAGGTTGGGTTGTGGAACGTAAACGTTCGCCAAGCAATCGGAACGAAACCCAACCTTATCAATGATTTTGTTGGGTTTCGCGATAGCGAAACCCAACTTACATTTCCTTAACCGACAAGTATTGATTTAGAATCGTTGGTTTATTTACGCCGTGTTGTACTAGATAATAGCAATTAATTGAGCTACAAGAATTTTTATCATCGGAAAAATACTGGATTTTTTCACTATTTTTATCAAAATTCATCAAAAAATAAGTGGTCTTAGTTAGATGCTTACTTACGTAAATCTACTCTCGTAAAAATATTGTCATTTAGATAGCTATCCCCCCTTGACTACGATAATTCTCAAAGCCTTATAAAACATAGATTTATATTTTGAGGACACATCAGAAAATAATCCATCAAAATACCTGGAATATCTACAGAAAAGGGATTCTGGGGAAGGTAGTGTTAGAATCGCCAAAGTAGCATTCCACTAGGAGAACTCCACAAAAAAGATGATCCAATCTCGTGGGATGGGCATCTTGCCTGTCCTTGTATTATTAGCGGGCAAGATGCCCGCACCACAATAAATTTTGGGATATTTTTTTAATTGGAGAACTCTAGAGAAATAATTCATTAGATATTTCCAAAGAATGTGGAGACCTTCCATGAAACGTCTGTACAAGGGTTCTAGGATACGCATATTTGATTTCTGGAGATGTCCATTGTTTAACTCTCTCTAGATTCTGTTTTTTCTTGTAAGAATTATAAAAATACTAATTTTTTAACTAAATTTCCTGAAAAGATAAATAAGTATTTTATAAGTGTTTTTACTTGATTAATTGTTGTAAGTTCAATTTTTTCTGCTTGACAAATATCGGAATTTCCTGATAAATTAATAGTGATGCGATTCCTACTCATTAAAAAAAATAGAAAGCATCGTCAACCAATTAACTGTTTTGCCTCGGAAATTGTATTTTGATAAACAAATCAGGGAATGAATAAAATCATGAAAACATCTAACAAAGTATTAAAAGCTGCTGCCATTGCTTCTCTCTTAGCAGGTGGAGCAGTTGCAGGTTCATTCATCAATGCTGAGTCCGCTCAAGCTGATCCTCAATCTTCCAAAGTATCCGGTGCGCTGACTAGTGTTTTATCCAATGGTGTAACCAATAGCTTTGCTGCTGAAGTTGTACTGCCACAGGAGTCTATAACCTCCACTGGTGCAGTCACAATGAATGTTACCTATAGTTCAGTAGCTGGTGATGCCAGCCAAGTTGCGATTACAGCAGCAAGCATGACCGCTGGTAATGTAACTTATTCTGCCATGACAGTTGAAGCTGCCACTGCTCGTGCAATTGATGCTGCTCGTTCTGCAACTAGATATGGTGACATTAACGGTATCGTTAAATCCTTTCAAAGTGGTGGGTTGGACTAGTACCGCAGAGCGGAAGTCAAAATTCAAAGAACCAGGTTTTCCATAAAAGTAACTGAAGAACCGTAAGTCCTAATTAAACAAACCAGGGAATACAATCATGAAAGCAACATCTAACAAAGTATTAAAAGCTGCTGCCATTGCTTCTCTCTTAGCAGGTGGAGCAGTTGCAGGTTCATTCATCAATGCTGAGTCCGCTCAAGCTGATCCTCAATCTTCCAAAGTATCCGGTGCGCTGACTAGTGTTTTATCCAATGGTGTAACCAATAGCTTTGCTGCTGAAGTTGTACTGCCACAGGAGTCTATAACCTCCACTGGTGTAGTCACAATGAATGTTACCTATAGTTCAGTAGCTGGTGATGCCAGCCAAGTTGCGATTGGAACAGCAAACATGAGCGCTGGTAATACAACTTATGCTGCCCAGACAGTTGAAGCTGCCACTGCTCGTGCAATTGATGCTGCTGCTGGTAACACTAGATATGGTGACATTAACGGTATCGTTAAATCTTTTCAAAGTGGTGGGTTGGACTAGTTAGAGAAAGTCGGCGATTCCTATTCATTAAAGAAAATAGAAGGAATCGTCAACCACCTTCATGGGACATAGGCTAAAAATCAATGCCCTATGTTCCACAGTTTATCCCCCTGGCTTCAACAACTGGGGGATAAGTTTATTTTACAAGAGCATCCGGTAAGCGTAAAAGACAATTAACAGTTTTGTCTCGGAAATTGTATTTCCCCAAGGTTCTATTACAGCATTTCCCGATGTTATGAGGTACAAGAACCCCACCCCCAACCCCCTCCCCGCAAGCGATGAGGGGGCTAAGATGTACCTTATAACAGCGGTTTCCGCTGTAGCCCTAACGGTAGTCTGACAATAAAACTTATCTATGGTTCTGTAGGTAATGATCCCAGTCAGGTGGCAATTATCAAGGGAAATATGAATGTTGGAACTGTCAATTATCCAGATAATACTATTCAAGCTGCGATCGCTCGCGCCATTGATACTGCTATTAATGATCATCGCTTTGGTGATATTATCGGTATTGTTAAATCTTGGCAAAGTGGTGGTTCTGCGGCTCTAGATTAATTATGTTTTGAGTAGAGACGTTCCGGCGGAACGTCTCTACAAGAATCTGTCGGCGGCTATAAATAAAATCTCTGCCTGACAAAAATTAAATGGCTATTTTTATTTGCCTTTATTTGAGCATTATTTTTTAGAAATTATCAGGATGTGAAGGGTTTTATGATTATTTTTTGTGGTGGAACAGCTAAGGATTTGAGAAGTCTGGGTTACAATCTTTGCCAGACTTTACTAACTCAAATAGATAAAAGCAATATTCAAGGAACTATTTGCAATACTGCCTCGGAAATAGATGCTTATTTGCAGCTTTTACAACCATCCTCACCAGTAACACTAATTCAATATCAAATTCCCTCAAAATTAGCATTAGAAAAAATTCAGCACGGTGAAGCTAAGAGTATTTACCTGCATCAAGATCCCCGTGAAATTTTGGCTGCTGTTCTCGCTTCTTTAGAACAGAAATTCACCTTTGAAGCTACTTTTATCAACCTTTGGCAACAATACCAAGAACAGTGGTTTCCTGATAGCCATCAAACTTTATTAATGCGTAGAAAAAAATTAATTTCAGAACCATATTTAGAAATTTCTAAGTTAGCCACATATTTAAATATTGAATTTACCGAATCGGAAATTGATTTGTTATTAAAGCAGTGTCAGTTACCAGCACCGGCAACTGTACCACAATGGCAAGAAATTCTCAGTTCTGAGCAATGCTTAATTATCGAAACCTTACTAAAACCATTACTACTACAATTTAATGACGAAGACGAGTTGAGTATATCTCAAAGATTAGAACAACATTTAGCAGAAATTCAATTAGAACCATTACTAATCCAAATTGATAAAATTATTGGTCAATTTAGCCAGATAAAACCCGCAGTACGGGAGCAATTTTATGAATCAATTGATCAATATCTGATCACCATTTTAGCGGCAATGGGGCGGTTAAATGAAGCAGCGGAAGTCTGCCATTTACTAGGAACAGCCCTAACTTTACAAAATGACTTACAACTAGCAGCAAAATCGTATTTACGCGCTCTGAATATGCAACCTCAGTTAGCCAAATCTCACTATAATCTAGGACTTGTCTATGAACAAGAGGATGATTGGGAAAAGGCTATTGATCATTATACTCATGCTATTACAATCAATGGGAATTATACCAAGGCTTACTATCGCTTAGGATTGATTTTTAAACGTCAAAAGCAATTTACTCAAGCCATAGAACAATTTTCTCAAGTCTTGCACCTAGATCCAAAGCATCAGGGAGCAAAATTCAATTTAGCTTTACTTTGGCAACAAGGAGAAGGTGCAGAGTTCATTCAAAATTTGTTAGGAGAAACTGACCTAGAATTATTGCCTCATTTGACAGAAGAAATAAACGACACTGGAGCAATTTTGGTGGGTGAACGGAAATGGGAGCAAGCCAAAATATATTTTAAATCGGTGATTGAGCTAGATCCTGATTGTGTTTTGGCTCACTATAATTTAGGTTGTGTTTTCCAAAATCAAAAACGCTATCCAGAAGCAATCAGTTCCTATTGTCGAGCTTTAAAGATTAATGCAAATCACATTGATTCCTTGAAAAATTTAGGTTATGTTTACTATAAAAATGGACAAGCAGATTTAGCCCAAGAATGCTTCCAAAAAATATTGCAATTAAATCTTAACCATAGCGAAACTTACGAAATTTTGGGATTTATTGCCGGTGAACAAGGAAAATTGTCAGAGTGTATTAGTCTGTTAAATGAAGCCCTGAAAATTAATCCTAATAATCCTAAACTACATTCTGGTTTTCTGTTTAATTTATCTTCTCTTGTCAGTTTTACACCTCAAGAAATATTAGATTCTGCTCAACTGTGGTATCAACAGCAAGTAGTTAGTCAATGGCTACCAACCCTAACCACTCACTCTAATAATAAAACTCCACACCGTCGTTTACGCATTGGCTATATTTCCCCTGATTTTCGCAGACATTCGGTAAGTTCATTTATTAAACCCGTTTTTCAACACCACGATCGCACCCAGGTTGAGATTTTCTGCTATGGTGAAGTCAAAGAACCGGATGCAATTACAGAGGAAATTATAGATATCTGCGATGCTTGGCGTTCTACTGTGGGTCTTTCAGATTTACAAGTAGCTGAGTTAATTCAAACAGACCGCATAGATATTATCGTTGATTTGGCAGGGCATACGGCAAACAACCGGATGATGGTCTTGGGGATGAAACCAGCGCCGATTCAAACTACATATTTGGGCTATTTTGCTACTACAGGTTTACCCACCATTGACTATTGGATTACTGATCAGGTTCTTCACCCCCATGATACAGAGGAAAAAACCAGCGAAACTATATGGCGTTTACCCCGTTGCTATGTAGGTTATGAACCTCTGAAAAATGCCCCGGAAATTACTGAACTTCCTAGCAAAAAAACGGGAATTTTCACTTTTTCATCTTTCAATAATTTACGCAAACTTACACCAGAAACTTTTGCACTGTGGATTGAAATCCTCAAAGCAGTGCCTAATTCTCGCTTGGTGTTAAAATGCGCTAGTTCTGATGTATTCAGTCCCTTAATTACCGAGAGAATCCAAACCCCCTTTGTGGAACAGGGTATTGATCCTAAACGCATCTTCTTATATGGTGGATTCGCTACTGATGAAGACCATCTGAATCTTTATAATCAGGTTGATTTGCATTTGGATAGTATTCCCTATACGGGATGTACTACGACTTGTGAAGCCCTGTGGATGGGAGTACCGACATTAACCCTAGCAGGGACGCGGAAAATGGAGCGCATGAGTGCCAGTATTCTCCATAGTGTTGGTTTAGATGATTGTATTGCCCATAGTGCCGTCGAGTATGTTCAAAAGGCGATCGCATTAGCCCAAAATCCAGATTATCTCCAATCTTTGCGCTCAACTATGCGCGAACGAATGCAGCAGTCTCCTTTGTTGGATGTGAAAAACATCGCCAGCACTTTAGAAGCAGCTTATCGCCAAATGTGGCAAATTTATATTGAAAAAACCACAATATCTAACAGCGAAAATCTCCCTAATTATGCTTCTGTTCCGGTGGAATTAGAACCCGCTGATGCTATTAATTACTATCAGCAACATATCGAAGATCATCCTGATGATGCCCAGGGATATTATCATTTAGGTCTAGCTTATCAAGCCTTAGATGATGTAGAAAATGCGATTCCATCTTATTTGCAATCTCTTGCCATTAATCGCGGTTCTGCTGCCACTTATCAAGCTCTAGGTACATTGTTAGAAGAACAGGAATTAATTGCCGAGGCTGAAAAATATTATCGCTGTGCGCTGTTATTAGCACCTGATAATAGTGAAATACGAGAAACTTTCAAAGGTTTTTTACAGGAATATCGTTCTCAACCTGCTAATAAAGTTATTCCCATTTTTCAGGAAAATGCTAACAATTCTGAAGAGCGTAAATATTTTAAATTCACTGATGCTGATCCTCATGAATGCCCAGTGGAGATTGAGGGTGGAATTAAAGTATGTGTTAAGAATGATATCAACAGCTTGACAACTTATGTTTTGCTAGAACAGGGTGATTGGTTTGAGTCAGAAATGGAGTTTATTCGCAAACTGATTACACCAGGGATGGAAATCCTAGATATTGGTGCTAATCATGGAGTCTATACCTTAACTATGGCTAAGTTACTCCACGGAGAAGGTAAAATTACGGCTTATGAACCTGCTAGTTCAGTTGTTTCCTTATTGCGAAAAGGTGTAGAAGCTAATGGTTTCACGAATGTAGAGATAGTTAATGCCGGCTTATCAGATTGTCAGGGTGAAGCAACTTTATTTCTATCAACAAATAGTGAACTAAATTCTCTACAGCCTGATAATTTATCCCAACAACAAGAAATTATTAAACTGCTGAACTTGGATCAAGAATTAGCCCTGCGTAACTGGCAGAAGATTGACTTTATTAAATTAGATGCAGAAGGAGAAGAAGCCAAGATTCTCGCAGGTGGGAAAAGATTCTTTTTTGAGCAATCGCCATTAATTATGTTTGAACTCAAGCATGGCAAACATATTAATATGCGACTAATTAAGCTATTTCAAAATCTCGGCTATGAGACTTACTACTTAGTTTCTAGTATCGGTTGTTTATTTCCTTTTGATGTAAATCAGCCAGTAGATGACTACCAATTAAACTTGTTTGCTTGTAAGCCAGAGCGATCGCAACAATTAGCTGAACGTGGTTTACTAGTAACACAAGTTAAAGAAAAGCCTCTACTTCCACAACCATCCCACTGGTTAGAAGCAATAGCAGCTTATAGTTATGCAACTCCTTTCCTAAATCAGTGGCAAGAATACGCAACGGTTGCCAATGCTGATAATCAAGTTTATTTAGAAGGGCTAAATTACTTCTTTCTCTCAAAAACAGTCAGCCTTTCCCCAGGAGAAAAGTTTGCCTCCTTAGAACATTCCTTTGAATGTATTCAGCAAGCTGTTAAGGCTCAACCTTCGTTAACTAGATATTGTAGTTTGGCTAGAGTAGCGGCAGAGTTAGGGAAAAGACAAGTTAGTGTGGAAATACTGGAAAAATTAATTACCAATATCAATTCTGGCAGATTAATTAGGGTAGATGAGCCTTTTCTGCCTGTGAGTCAGCAATATGATCATCAGATATTTAACAATAATCTGCAAGACTGGTTCTTAGTAAGTGTTGTTGAAACCTGCGAGAATAGACGCGTTTTCTCGTCTTACTTCTCAGCTAAACAATCAGTATCTTTACTCAATCAGATTATTCATAAACCCTTCCATAGTCATCAGTCAGAAGGCCGATTACTTCTTGCCAACAAACGAATTGACGGATAACGATAGGATGAAATTAGTAATGCACCATTATCAAGGATTTGGTGCGTTACGCTGTCGCTAACACACCCTACGTATTTTTAACGTGAATTCGATAGCGTAGCGTGACGACGTAGGAGTCATTGAACCTCACCCCAACCCCTCTCCGACACAGAGAGGGGCATTTTAACTTCTCATTATACTCAAAACGGCTAGAAGCTGGACTTTTTTATCATACAAAGAACAAGTTCAAAGCCTCTCCAGTATTAAATATTATTCCTTAACCCTCTCCTAAGAGGAGAGGGTTAAGGAGAGGTGCAAAGGAGAGGTTTACCAGAGGGGTTAAAAATTATTATATATTGAGTATATCATAGCCCCCTCATCGCTTGCGGGGAGGGGGTTGGGGGTGGGGTTCTTGTACCTCATAACATAAAATCCACATTACATATTTAGTAAGGTGCGTCAGATAGAGGAAATCTGTTTTTTACCAAATAATTGGGTCTGACGCACCCTACAAGAGATAAAATCCACATTAGATCAAAACCATGCAAAATAAACTTAAAAAAAATGAATTACCAGGTTGTTAACCAATTAAATGAAACTCAAATTTTTGAACTTGTGGAATTATACAAACATGAATTTTGGAGTAAAAACCGAACATATCAAGGTGTTAGCAAAATGTTGGCTGCATCTGATGTTATTATCGCTTTAATAAATGAGGAAAAAGAACTAATTGCTTTCTGTCGTGTTTTGACTGATTCTGTTTATCGCGGAGTTCTTTATGATGTGATTGTTAAACCTAGTTATAGAAACATGGGATTTGGTGCTAAATTATTAGATGCAGTCGTTAATCATCCCCAATTAAAAGCAGTAGAAAATCTTGCTCTTTTCTGTTTACCAGAAATGATTCCTTTTTATGAACGGTGGGGTTTTATATATGATGTAAATGGACTGAAAATAATGCACCGACATGATTCAGTTATGGGAAGAATAGAACCATGATTATTAACTATGATAGTCTGAAGACTATTGACTAAAATTTGTCAGTAATGACTTTCTTGATGATATTTACAGTTTGATACTTGCACTATGTCTACTCAACGTCTAATTCAAAGTATATACACAGATGGTGCTTGCACAGGCAATCCTGGACCTGGTGGTTGGGGTACAGTTGTCTATTTTAGTGATGGTTCAGTTCACGAAATGGGTGATTCATCCCAGCACACCACTAATAATAAAATGGAAATGCAAGCTGCGATCGCTGCCTTGGAATTTTTTAAATCATCTGGACAAACTCAACCCATTACCCTCTACACAGATAGTAAATATGTCATTGATTGTGTGACAAAATGGGTGAAAGGCTGGAAAAAGAACGGCTGGAAAAAGTCAGATGGAAATCCCGTCCAAAACCAAGACCTCCTAGAAATTCTTGATCAACTCAATAACCAAAGGGTACAATGGCAGCACGTCCGGGGACATTCTGGTAATATTGGCAATGAACGCTGTGATGTAATTGCGCGTTCCTTCGCAAATCACAAAATCCCCCACCTCAAACAGTCATTACCCGATCTTCTTCACGAAACTTTACCTAAAATTGGGGAAATAAGCGTAGTAAAAGTACCTAATGATCCGATAAACTCTACAATAACTAATAAAAATACACTAGAAAGCAGTCTGTCTGCACCAGATACCAGCACTATGGAACCATCTACAACACCAACTGCGACTACAACCAACGAACAACCCACTGAAATCAGGGTTTTACAACTTCGCAACTTGGTGGAAACTTTGCGGATTGCAGATGAAATTGCCGAAAAAGGCTACCTAATTACCAGTTCAGAATTAGCAGACTTAATGGGTGTTCACTCTAGCGCCGTTACCAGCCGAGGTGATGAATGGCGTTGGCGAAATTGGATAGTTTCACGAGTAAGACGTGAAGGTAATCAAATTCTCTGGGAACTTGAACGTGGTGACAAAGTAGAAACAGAAATAGATTAAAATAACTCGTGATTTGTAATTAAGTTTTGTAACTGAGATATAAAGATTTTTATATCATTGAGTTGCCATTTTCCTAAACCTAGAGAAAGTAGAAATGCAGGGACTTTTCCCTGCTATATTGGCCTACCATTTTATAATGTAACAATCTATTGATAGCTTGTGTTTCTTCTTCCTCTAAAGATTCATCTAAAATAGCCGCCATTAAGCCATAACGATCTGATAAAGAAATATAACCAGTATCAACAGTAACGGCAAGAATTTCGCCAACAGCACCAGGAAGAAGCTAGATTTCTATCATTTACTGAAAATTTAACTCGACAAATTTAATATCTCCTAAATTGAAATTTAATTAAGTGATTAACACAGGTATTTGATTGTGAAATTAATCAATGACATTGGTGATAACAGCAACCATAAATTAGTGACTTAGATCATAATGAATGCTGCACACCTGTGATTAAGCTCCTAACATTTGTAGATTGTGCAAAGTGGCATAAAATCCTTGTTGTTGTAACAATTCTTCATGACTTCCCTGTTCAATTAATTCTCCCCGTTTCAACACAAAAATTCTGTCCACATTGCGAATTGTCGAGAGACGGTGAGCAATAATAATTGAAGTTCGTTGGATTAACAACTGATTTAAAGCTTCTTGAACTAAAGCCTCTGTTCCCACATCTAAACTCGCTGTGGCTTCATCTAAAACCAAAATTTGCGGATTACGAATAGCCGCCCTCGCAAAGGCTAAAAGTTGTTTTTGTCCACTGGAAAGATTAGTTGCTCGTTCTCGTAATTGAGTATCATAACCTTGAGGCAATTGGTTAATAAATGTCGCTACGTTGGTTTTTATTGCTGCTTGTTGAATTTCCGCAAAACTGTAATTATCACCCAAAGTAATATTACTTTTCACATCACCAGCAAACAAAAAAGCCTCTTGCAAAATCACTGTCATATAACGGCGTAGTTCTACCTGGGGAATCTCGCGGATATCCACACCATCAATCAGAATCCGTCCTTGAGTTGGTTCATAAAGACGACATAACAGACGAATAATTGAGCTTTTCCCCGCACCTGTTGGACCAACTAAAGCCACCTTTTCTCCAGGGTGAATAGTAAAGTCTAAATTCTTAATAACGTAATCATCATCTTTATAGGAAAAAGAAACATTTTCAAACTTAATTTCTCCCAAAGCCGGAACGGGTGTAAAATCTTGTGATTCTAATTTCGGAACGATATCCTGAATATAGGTAGATGCCAAACCTAAACTAGCTGGTTGAGAATAATCTTTAATTTCGATGGGTTCATCTAAAATATCAACTACTCTTTCAATAGCTGTAAACCCAGATTGAATGACGGTAAACTTTTCCGCAAAATTCCGCAATGGTTCAAAAAATTGTTGAGCATATAAAATAAATGCTGATAGAATCCCAAAAGAGATTTGTTGATTTAATAATAACCAACTACCTAAACATAGTACCCCAGCAATAGCAATTAAACCAACCCATTCTAAGGTTGCAGAAACTGCGGAATCATACCAAATGCTAATATCTACTTCCTTAATATAACGTTGGTTAGTAACTCGAAATAACTCGACGTTAAATTTTTCGCGGCGAAATAATTGAACTATATTAATACCGACAATATTTTCTTGAAGTTGAGAATTGAGTACAGAAAGTTCTTCTCTGGTTTTATAATTAGCATTCCGATACTGCTGTTGAAAATAAATTATTAACCAAGTTACTGGCAAGAGGATGAATATTAACAAAGAAGCAAGTTGCCATTGAATTGAAAACATCAATCCCACAATTACTACCATAGATAGTAAATCAGAGACAATGCCTACAGCCCCAGTGGAAAAAACATCTCCTAAACTTTCGACATCACTGGTTAGTCTCGTAATCAATTTACCTACAGGTGTGCGATCAAAAAAGCGAACTGCTAAAGAGGTTACATGAGTAAATAAATCCTCACGAATATCTGCTGTGATTTTTTGCCCTAGTTTTTGCACTAAATAACCTTGTACACCTGTTAATACTAAGCGGATAGTAGTTGCTATTAGCAACATACCAATGAGAATATTTAAACCTTGCCACAGAGGGATATTTTGGAGAAATTGATATGTACTTGGTTCTTTGCGAATTAAAGAAATTGCCTGTCCTACTAATAGGGGTTTGATAGCACTAGCAACAGCAATAGGAACAAGCATTAACATGGATACTGCTAATAGTTTTCCATGACGACGACCATAGGGAACTAAGCGTAAAAATAACCGCCAGTCATTTTCTCGAAGACGGTATTCGGGATTCGATTTAGTTGGAGATGGAGAGATGCCCATAAATAACACTTTAGGAGGAAGATAATGTGAAATTCTGCCCTGGGATACTAATTTTTTTCAGAATTTAAGCCATTGATTTCTTGACATTTTGCCTGTGCTGCTTGATAAGCTGTCAAATATTCTGGACCACCTAGCATGACATCACCATAATAATCATAGGGGGCTTCACCATAAATAGGTAAAGGATCATCCTCTGGATAATCTTCTTTGGATTCTTCAATAATGGCTTTGAGCTTTTTGATGCTCAAACTTTGGGCGGGAAAATAATACAGTTCTTGGGGATTTTTTTGTAAATGGGGAAGGGTCGGATCTATAATTACATCATTAACTTCAATCCAACTATGTTCTACTGGTTTATAGGGCTGACCTGCAAATACTAAAAAGCCTTGAATATACTTTGCCCCTTCGGTGATTAAAACTGCTTTATAAGCATTATCAAAAGGTTTTTTGGCTTTACTTTTGATGGTTTTGGCAATTTCATTAGATAGGGTTTCATCTAATAATTTGCTCATGGTGTAAATTCTCCTTGAATTATTCTGTCAACTATTAATTTAATATACCCTGTACCTTGGCTCAAGATGCCTGTTGTTTTTTTGATAATTTTTTTCATATCCTGAATGTCTGAACTCGGATTTAGCGGATTAAAGGATTAACAGGATTTTATTATCTTGAGATTTTGTGTATTCTTCATATCCTGTAAATCCTTAAATCCTGCTTATCCTGATTCTGACCATTTTCATTGATTCTAAAAATTTAGACAGAAAAATCCTGTGGATTATACACTTGACATAATAGCATAAAAAGTCAAGAGGTCAAGACCTAGTAAAATCGTTACCTTATTGCTAACATTCTCAAAATTATTGAGAATGAACTCGGGTTATTCTCAATAAATATAGTCTGGTACCTTTTTTGTAAAAGTCAGATTTAAAAAACTTATAGCAGATTAGAGATTACTGAGGTACAGGATCTAAATTCAAAGCCGGACAACAAGCCATTTTTACTCCTGACTTCTGCTGTATAATACTTAGCTTTTAACGAACAACTGACTCACCTCCCCAAAATGTGTCAAAATAAAGAATTGTAATAAAAAATATTGTTAAGGTAATTTAGTGACTTCAACTGCTCAAGCTAGTGCAAGTGCGCGTCGTGCGGTCTTTCCATTTACAGCCATCGTTGGTCAAGAAGAAATGAAACTGGCACTGCTGTTAAATGTCATTGACCCCAAAATTGGTGGTGTAATGATTATGGGCGATCGCGGCACCGGAAAATCTACAACTATCCGCGCCTTGGCGGACCTTTTACCAGAAATCCCTGTTGTCGCCAATGACCCTTTCAACAGTGACCCCAACGACACGGACTTGATGAGTGATGAAGTCCGTCAACAGGTAGCACAAGGGTTAGAAATTCCCATCACTCACAAAAAGGTGCAAATGGTAGATTTACCATTGGGTGCTACAGAAGACCGAGTTTGTGGAACAATTGACATTGAAAAAGCCTTATCTGAGGGTGTCAAAGCTTTTGAACCCGGACTCCTAGCCAAAGCTAACCGGGGTATTCTCTACGTTGATGAGGTCAACTTGTTAGATGACCACTTGGTAGACGTACTCCTCGATTCCGCTGCTAGTGGCTGGAATACCGTCGAACGGGAAGGGATTTCTATCCGTCACCCAGCCAAGTTTGTTCTCGTCGGTTCGGGAAACCCTGAAGAAGGGGAACTGCGTCCCCAACTCCTTGACCGTTTTGGAATGCACGCGGAAATCCGCACTGTGAAAGAACCAGCTTTGCGGGTGCAAATTGTGGAAGAACGGGGTGAATTTGACCAGAATCCGCCTGTGTATTTAGAAAAACACCAAGCTCCCCAAATAGCATTACAAGAGCAAATTGTCAATGCCCAAAACTTATTACCACAAGTTAATTTAGATTATGACTTCCGGGTAAAAATTTCCGAAGTTTGTTCAGAATTGGATGTGGACGGGTTGCGGGGTGACATTGTGACAAACCGTGCGGCTAAGGCCTTAACCGCTTTTGAAGGCCGGACAGAAGTAACAGTTGACGATATCCGGCGGGTAATTACATTATGTCTGCGTCACCGTCTGCGGAAAGATCCTTTAGAATCCATTGATACAGGATATAAGGTAGAAAAGGTCTTTTGTCGAGTTTTTGGTGTGGAACTTCCAGAAGACTCAACTCAGAAAACTGGTGCAGGGGTAAAAACTGGCGCTCGTTAGTTTTAATGTAGAGACGTTCCATGGAAGGTCTCTACAACAGTTGATGACGTTGCTGATTAAGGGTATGAATTTTAGTCTCACGCAAAGGCGCAAAGACGCACTGAGGTTTGAGTTTTAAAGATTCAATTTGGGAATTTCATACCTCGATTCAGCAACGCCCAGTTAATTAACAACTGACAAATTATGAGAACCTGGAATTTTTGGTTAAATAGCTTGATTTTATTTATTCAAGATCATCCACACCGATTTGTGGAATTATTAATGTTGACATTAGCGATCGCACTGCTGGCAGTCTCCACCATTGTCCCAGATAAACCCTACATCATACTAGGTTTAAGTTTTGTCATTGGTGCATCAACTTCTATCCTCGTCCGAGAAGCAATATCTCCCAGCGGACACAACCACACAATTTTTACTCAACAACGCTTTACCCAATTGACCGCATTACTCCTATTAGGAATTAGTATTTACGGTTTTGCAGATTTAATTTTCATGCTATAAATTTTCAGGATCAACACCTAATTTTTCTAACATCTCTGCTAATTTTTTGGCTTTTTCCTCAGATTCTAACCGTTGTTCTTCACTTTGTAAAATCCGTTCTTCCGGTGTTAGAAATCTTTTTCCCTGTTCATCAAACCAGTATAACCATTCTCTAGTTATTCCTTGATATGTGGCTTTTTCCATTCCTATTCCTAACCCTATCTCTGGTAAAAAAATAGGATTTCCTGCTAGTAATTGATATTTTCCATTCACTAATTTGTAAACCTCTAAACGTTGTTTTCTTTTCCGTTGGGAATTATAAACCACATAATATAATATTCCCAATTTTTGAGCATAAAAATCTTTCTTAGTGCTATATTCTCCCCTATAGGTATGAGAAACTATTTCTAACACTAAAATCGGTAATTTTTTCTCTTCCCATAATACATAACTGCGGCGTAAATCTTCATCAATTAATCTGGGAATACCAATACTTAAAAATCCATCTGGGACAATTGCTGGTTGATCTGGATCATAATATATTCCCATATCTACACCAAAAAACCAATCCCATCTTTGCGACCAAATTAAGGCTAACATGGCTTTTAATAAACCGGGAATTAAATCTTGTAGTTCGTTATCCACTGGTGTGTCGTCAGAGTCGGGTAATTCCTTAGATGAGGGTAAATAATTTAATTGGCTGTATTTTAGCATGATTGATATTACCAATTCTATTTTTATTGTAATCCAAACCCCCGACTTCTAAGAAAAATCTATCATTTATTTACAAGATGAAAACAGAAGTCGGGGATATTTTTATCCTTGAATTATCGCTTTTTCTTCTTCAGTTAAACCATATAACCGATAAACAATTTCATCAATTAACCAATCACATTGTTTTAATTGTTTTTTGATTGGTAAGAGTGTATTTAAACTTGATTGATATTCTCTTTCTAATGTCTCCTGTTCTTTTCTCGCGGTGGGATCTATTTTCAGTTTTTTCTGATTTTTCTTGAGGATAACAATTAATTCATCAAGGGTTAAATGGTTATCTCCTTGATTTTGTTTATAATAATCACCTAAATAATTTTGAATTTTCGATTTATTGGTAAGATTATCAATATCAGTACCGATTAATCTTTCTAACCATGTTAAAAAGCCTTTGGTTTCTGTTTGTTTTTGTTTATTTAATTCTATCATTTGTTCGGCTAAATATGCGAGTAAATCATGAATTACATCTGCTTCTGATGGTTGTTGGTGGATATGATAAAAATTCTGTAGAAGTAATGATCCTAATTGGTGTAAACCAATTTGTATAAGTAAAGGATATAAAAAAACAATCACTAGTTCTTTACCACTACTAAGGTGAAGAATAATATGAGTAAGTAAGATATCAGCATTTTGATTATTTTGGAATTGTTGGTAAAGGTTAATTGTGTTTTCTAGATATGCTTGGCGTTTTTCTGGGGGAGTAGTAAAGGAGATTTTAGGAACTGGTAAAACAGCAATTTCTGATGTACTAACATGATTATTTGTACTTGTTAAACTAAAACGCCATTCTAAAAGCTGAGAATTTAAAATAGATAATAATGCAAATGCTTGATTTCTATCTTCGATTAAAAAATAGGAAATACTATCAAAACAATAACATGGAGTTGGTAAAGGAGCAAAAATAAGTCGTTTTCTACTATCTAAAGCTGCATTCCGTTGATATCCTATTCTTGATTGAGTAGTATGAGAAACTCTTTCACCACCAATGTTATTATTGTACAAATTTACATCAATATATTTTGATATTCCTTGTTTTGGTTCGGGAATGACTTCATATCTTTGAACATTTCCACCTCGAAAAATTCTATAACCATGATTTGGATTAATACTAATTAAATCATTCATGGTTGTTTCGTTTATTTCTCCTTGGTATGTTGGTAATATATCTCTCATTTTTTGGATACCAACTTGTGGAGAAAAGCGTTTTAAAATCTTCACTTCATTTTCAGATGACAACAAAGGAATACAAAAACTATTATCATCTAATGCTGCAATTTCATTGAAGCTACATGAGAATTTTCCTGAAATTTCTTCTAAGAGATTATGAGGATGTACTTCAACCCGAATTTCTTGATTTTGATCAGAGTGATTTTTTAAAAAAATAATACAGGTAGGTAACTTAGCTTCTCTAAAAATCCTCATATTTGGATCATCCTTTTGTGGAAAAGCATTAATTTTCAATATTTGATTATTTTGTAGTAAGTATTGTCTCAGTCGAGATGTTTGTTGATCTCCTAAAAGAGACATAGGTACAATTAAACCGATAAATCCACGTTGAGAAATCAGATAAATTGATCTAGATATAAACAATCTATATAAATCTATTTTACCACTAAGACTATTTTTAAATATTTCATTATCGTTAATATATTTTATCAAATGAGTTAAATTTTCTTTTCTTTCTTTTTCTGCTAAAACGTCATAAGGTGGATTTCCGATAACAGCATCAAACCCAGAATTATCCTTCCAAGTTGCATCTTCTAAATCAATAAAAACCTCTGGAAATTCCAAATCCCAATGAAAAAACCGCTTTTGGTCAAATAACTTTCTCGCATCTTCATAAACTGCAATATCAGCAGCATCCATCTTTTCAGAATTAGCATTAATCGCATTTGTACCATAAACCCGTAAAAAATGATCAGCACGTTTCAAACCAAAATATTTAGAAACATAAATATCTAATAACCGTTTATAAGGTTTTGCAGCTTGATCAAATTCCTTAAATAACCTTTCGCTAGTTTCCACTTCCGCAAAAGTTGCATCACTTAACGTACTCACACCGCGCATAATTTCCGCAGCACGTAACAACCCGACAAAGGGACCAGTTAATAAATTTAATTGTCCACTTTCTTCCTTCATCATATTTGCTTCTGCTTCTCGCGCAGTCGTACCAATAAGGGAATTTCCGCAGCGCAAATGATGATCTAAAAAACTCAAAGGTGCGCCAATTGTGAAAGAATGTAACCATAAACTCACCTTTGCTAATTCTACAGCCATTGGGTTCAAATCCACACCATAAATACAGCGTTTCATTACCACCCGTTGCAAAAGTTGAGTATCTTCTAACTTATTAACATCAATAGTAATTCCCTGCTGTTGTAAATTTGCTAAAATCCCTTCGCGGGTTTGTTCCAACATCTCTAAAACCGGATTATGTTGAGGATATTCATTTAAAATAGTAATTAATTCATCTGTAAAATAATCAACAGCTTCCACTAAAAAATGTCCGCTTCCCATAGCAGGATCACATATCTTAATATCCAGTAAGGTATTTGTACTTTTTCTTTCTAAACGTTGTAAATCTTTTTGTAAACCATTACGACTTTGTACCCCCAATCTACCATCTGCTATTTTTTCATGTAATTGGCTAATTTGCGTCATCAAATCAGCAAATTTTTGTTTTCTCTCCTCTAAAATTGGCTTGAGAGTATGACTAACAATGTATTTAACAATGTAATCAGGTGTGTAATAAGAACCTGTAGCTTTTCGTTCACCCTTATCATTTTCTAAATGGACTTTTCCATTATTTCCATCTTCAATAACCACGCGATATTCTAATAAACCTTCATAAATTGAACCCAATTGTCGCACACCTAAAAAACTGTAGTCAATGGGTAATTTTTCAAACCGTGCTAATTTATCTATAGCTGGAAATAACACAGCATCAGATAATTGATATTCATACAAAAAATAATTATCTGGATAATCTTTGATATCCTCAGCTTCATGAAAATCAAAATGGAATAAACCCCCATTATAACGAGGTACTTCTAAAGCTGAATCACCTCTATCTACGATTTCAAATAGACTTAATAAACTCTTATAAATCTTTGTCGAAGTTTGACTTAATGTTCTTTGTTTATCAACACTTTCCGCTATTTCTTGAGTGATTTTAATCAAACTATAATCACGGTAAGCTGTGGTAATTGGTAATAAATTTCTCGCTTCGGCATATAATAGAAATAACAACTTATATAAAAATGATAAAGTGGCTGCATAAATCTGTTTTGGTTCTCCAGTTTTTCCCCTTCTGATAGCGTCTGCAACAAAACCCCCTGCTAAGTCAGGAAATATCTGCTCAAATACTAATGTTTTTAATTCGTTTCCTACTTGAGTTGCATAGGTTGTACTTCCTTCTCTGACTCTTTCTAAAAAGTTTTTGTTGTAACTATCTTTTTCAAAAGCAGCACTTCTAAAAAACAACCAGAAATATTTGAACTTTTCCAAATCTTCAGTTTCTAATAATTCTACCAAATCAATAGGATAAAATTCCGTTGCGGTAGAAGATGCTTGACGATAATATAAACGCCATTCTCTCCCATTGGTTAAAATTCCCCAATCAACTCCCGTACCAGTCAAATAACTAGAAATCTGAAAAGATGGGTTTTCATTCTTAAAAATATCTCTTTTATCATTAGCAGAAACTTTACTTAATGGTCTTTCCCAATATTTAGCTTCTGCGATAACTAATACCCTACCATAAAAAGCAGTTTCATTATTTTGAAAAGAGTAAGCTGTATCCCTTTCAGTTTCATTTGCAAACAACGCATAATCAGGACGTTCGGCTCTACCTTTACCACGAGTTACAACTTGAGGAATATTAGAAAACCCTAAAATATCTAATACGGGTTTAATAAATACATCTTCAGTTTGCGCTTCATTGAGAGTCGGTAAAATCGCCTTTTTTGATAAATACAGATTTTTTAATTTTTCAAAATCTAGTTTAATATCTAATTGCCATTCTGGAGATTCTTGAAGCCGATAGTCTAAATAATGTTGAGAAAATAATGGTTTATTGATATTTTTTGCATCTGTCATAATTCCAACTCCAAAATAATATTTATAGATATACTTAGGATGTGTTAGCGACGGTGTAACGCTCCATTATCTTAAAATTTTGCAAATATCATCCATGCTCCCTAATGGTATTTAGTATATAGCGGTATGCACTTGCATGAGATACATCATAGCCCCCTCATCGCTTGCGGGGAGGGGGTTGGGGGTGGGGTTCTTGTATCTCACTCAATCGAGAACCGCCATAACAGCGATCGCCCTTGATGTAATAGAATTTAGTGGATACCGCTAGATAACACACCATATTATACAACAGTTGCGAGTTAAATGAGGTATATCATAGCCCCCTCCTCGCTTGCGGGGAGGGGGTTGGGGGTTGGGGGTGGGGTTCATATTCCACCTAAATCAATGCTCTTTTCTTGCAACTTTGTTAATAATTCTTGATACTGCTGAATAGCTGCTTCCTTTTCTTGACGTTCTTGTTTAGCAAGTTGATCAAATTCCACAGATGTGAGAAACTTGTTACCATCAGGATAATAAATTTCTGGCGTTGCTGAATTGAGGTATGAAATTCCCAAATTGAATCTTTAAAACTCTTACCTTTGCGCCTTTGGGTGAGACTAAAATTCATACCCTTAATCAGCAACGCCAAATTTCTAAATTATCAAGTACAAATTGAAACCGGATACCCAATTTCGGACTTATCCACCCATTAATTAATCATAATAGACATCCGGTGAAAAAAAATGTAGAGACCTTCCATATCGCATCTGTACTGTAAAACGAAAAAATTAGATTTCTTTAACTCTTATTCTTTGCGTCTTTGCGCCTTGGCGTGAGGCTAATTCATACATTCAATTAGCAAAGTCAAAAAATCTCATAATTTTCACCTAATATATAAAATTAGAGCGAAAGACAAATCTAAACAAACAGACTCCATGCGTATTTCTCTAACCTGGTTAAAAGAACTTGTAGAAATCAAACTCACCCCAGAAGAACTGGCGGAAACCTTGACAATGGCAGGGTTTGAAGTAGAAGATATAGAAGACCGCCGCACTTGGGCAAATGGTGTAGTTGTGGGAAAAGTGCTAGAACGTCAACCCCACCCCAATGCAGATAAATTGAGCGTTTGTACCGTAGATATTGGGGCTGCTGAGACTGTAAATATCGTTTGCGGCGCTGCGAACGTCCGCGCAGATATCTATGTCCCTGTCGCCACCACAGGAACTTATTTACCCAACATTGATTTAAAAATCAAACCTGCAAAACTGCGGGGTGTTCCCTCCAATGGGATGATATGCTCTTTAAAAGAACTAGGTTTACCCACTGATATTGACGGTATTCATATCTTCCCTGAAGAAAACATGGTGGTGGGTAGTGATGTTCGTCCCCTGTTGGGTTTGGAAGATGTGATTTTAGATGTCACCGCTACTGCTAACCGGGCTGACGCTTTATCTATGGTGGGTATTGCCCGGGAAGTAGCGGCTTTAACTGGCGGAAAATTATCAATTCCCCCAGTTGCAGAAGTAGAAAATATCAAGACTGCCAAAAGCATCACTTTAAAAATTTCTGAAATCCAAGCTTGTCCTGCTTATATTGGTACAGTTGTCGAAAACATCAAAATTGCGGCTTCTCCTGAATGGCTGCAACAACGTTTACGCGCTGCTGGAGTCAGACCAATTAATAATGTAGTTGATATCACTAACTACGTTTTATTAGAAAGAGGACAACCTCTCCACGCTTTTGATAAAGAGCGGTTACAATCTGTAGGTGGAGGAGAAAATTTAATTATTGGTGTGCGGTTTGCGGAAGTTGGAGAAACTTTAAAAACCTTAGATGGAAATATTCGCAATTTATCACCCCAAAATTTATTAATTACTGCTAATAATCAAGGGGTGGCTTTAGCAGGTGTTATGGGTGGTGCAGAAACAGAAGTTCATGAAGGTACACAAAGTTTAGTTTTAGAAGCGGCGTTATTTGATTCTGTGGCTATTCGCCGTTCTTCTCGCAGTGTGGGGTTAAGAAGTGAGGCTTCTGGTAGATACGAAAGGGGCGTAAATCGAGCCGAATTAGAAATAGCTTGTCACCGCGCTTTATCCTTAATTAGTGAATTAGCCGCAGGGGTGATTGTTCAACAAGAAATTTCCGATTATCGTCCAGATGCTTCTACTTGGTCACATTCTATTAACCTGCGTTTGGATAAAGTTAATGAAGTGCTAGGTCCCATTGAATTAGGACTTGAAACAGGAGAATTACAAAGGTCAGATGTCGAAAAAATTCTCACAGCTTTAGGGTGTGAATTAGTCAAAATTGATGACCGAAATTGGACAGTCACAGTACCTCCCTATCGTTACCGGGATTTAGAACGGGAAATTGATTTAATTGAGGAAATTGCCCGTTTATATGGTTATGATAAATTCTGTGATACTTTACCAGAAAAATCCGAAGCTGGTTATCTATCTTTAGAACAAGAATTAATTCGCAGGTTACGCGCTTATCTCCGCGCTGAAGGTTTAACAGAATTAATTCATTATTCTTTGGTCAAACCAGGTGAAGATAAACAAATTGTTTTAAGTAATCCTTTGTTTGCAGAATATTCAGCTTTACGCACTGATTTAATTTCCGGTTTAATTTCCGCATTTCAATATAATATAGAACAGGGAAATGGGGCGTTAAACGGTTTTGAAATCGGGCGGATTTTCTGGCGCGAAGAAGAGGGTTTACAAGAAGCAGAAATCCTGGCTGGGATTATCGGTGGTGATACAACTTCCGGTAAATGGTCTAGAGGTGGTAAGGAACAAGCGATTACTTGGTTTGAAGCCAAAGGCATTTTAGAAAGTGTCTTTAAACAACTAAAATTAACGGTAGAATTTCAACCCGAAAATCGAGATTCTCGCTTACATCCTGGACGTACAGCTTCGTTGTGGGTAAAGGGTAATAGACTGGGAACATTCGGACAGGTTCACCCCCAATTACGTCGAGAGAAGGATTTGCCAGAAGCCGTTTATGTGTTTCAATTAGATTTAGATGCTCTGTTGGATGCCTGGGATCATGATGATTTACTAGTTCCCAAATTCAGTTCTTATTCTACCTATCCAGCTAGTGACCGAGATTTGGCGTTTTTTGCCCCTGTGAAAGTGACAGTTTCCGAACTTGAAAAAGTCATTAATAAAGCTGGGAAAGGATTGTTAAACTCTGTGGAATTGTTTGATGAATATCGTGGTGAAAATGTCCCCACAGGACAACGCAGTTTAGCCTTTCGTTTAGTATATCGTGCCAGCGATCGCACTCTCACTGAAAATGAAATTGAACCAGTTCATAATCAAGTGCGGACAGCCTTAGTTGAAAAATTTGGTGTGAATTTGAGAAGTTAATCCAAAATATTCGGTTAAAACCGAATTTTGCTATGAGACAGGGAATTTATTCCCTGGCTTTATCAATTATCACTAAACCGTCAAAAACTTTTGAATCACATCTTGACTAAGTTCATGAGTTAGACCGGAAGCAACAATCCCGCCTTTTTGCATAGCATAATAGTAATCTGCCTGACGGACAAAATGCAAGTGCTGTTCTACCAATAAGACGGAAACCCCTGTGGTTTCAATAATCTGACGGACTGCGGCTTCAATTTCCAAAATGATTGAGGGTTGAATACCTTCCGTCGGTTCGTCTAATACGAGTAGTTGTGGTTTTCCCATTAAAGCACGAGCGATCGCTAATTGTTGCTGTTGTCCACCACTTAGATCTCCACCCATACGAGACAGCATAGTTCTTAACACCGGAAATAAACTAAAAATTTCTGGAGGAATTTCTGGTTTTTTGACTGGTTTTTGTCTAGCTTCTAATCCCAAAAGCAGATTTTCTTTAACTGTTAATCGCGGTATAATTTCCCTTCCTTGACTTACATAACCAATCCCCATTTTCGCCCTTTCATAAGTTGGTTTACCGTTAATTATCTCCCCTGCAAAATTAATAATTCCGCTGCTGGGTTTGAGTAGTCCCATAATTGTTTTTAGCATGGTTGTTTTTCCCACTCCATTGCGGCCAATTAAACATACCATTTGTCCTGGTAATACGGTCAAATCCACATTCCTGAGAATATGACTTTCACCATAATGAACGTTAAGATTAGAAATTTTTAGCATTATAAAATTAACCTGATTAACTATTTTAATTTTTCCTAACTTTAGCCCTCCCTAACCCTCCCCTTGTAAGAGGGTGTTTGAAAAGTCTAAATTCATACTCTCAGGGCGATTATAAATCGCGGCTACACAGACAAAACCCACCTATTCCTTCAGTCCCGTAAGGGATACGTGGGTTCAGAAGCCTTGATTTTTCATTAGTCCACCTTCGTGGACTTCGCTTGTGTAGTAGCGTATCCCTGACGGGAGCCGTAGGCTCTATTATATTCGCCGATAGCGTGGCGTTAGCCATAGACTTTTCAAACATCCTCTTAGACCGGGGAGTATCAACTAATTGCTATGATTAGAAACTAAAAGTACTTCTCAAAGCACCAATTACTAAATTGCTACTGCTATCATCGTGATTTGGGGCTGTTAGCCAAATTACAGCGGGGGTAATGGTGATATTATCGCTGACCTTGTATTGATAAAATCCCTCAACGTGATAGGAGGTATTTGGATCTTTCGTAACTCCAGTAATACTAGAATTCGTAACCTTTGGTTCCATACCAAATATAATACCAGCTAAGTTACCTTTTTTACCCAAATCTGGTAAACCTAAAGTAACAGCATAGTTCCAAATTTCCGCTTTTCCTTTGGTACCAGTCAAAACTTGACTATTGGTATATCCAGCCCAACCACCTAAAACAAGTTGCTTCGTAATACCTAAGGATGCTTCCACACCGTAGGAATTACTGGAAAAGTTTGTACCAGCGGCAAGATCGGTAAATGTGGCGTTATTACTACCTGTAGCCAGTGACTTGTTATAGGAATTGATGTAAGTTAAACCAAGGGAAATGCGATCGCTTGGTTTGACTGTTAATTGTGCTAAACCGCCGTAGGGACCATCAAACAACCCATTTCCGGGAGTAGGGTTATTGTGTCCACTAGCTAAGTAACCTAAACTGAGAGTTAAATTTTTACCTAATTTTTGTTTTACACCTAGTCCTGCTCCACCCAATTGGGCATAGATGGGGTTTCTGGTTCCAAATGCGGACACAGCACCAGATCCACCATTCCCATCAAACAGATTCAATGTGCTGTCAAGGTCGAGAATTATACCATCATTGGCTATGATGTTGGCATAAGTGTTTTTACCAAGGGGGAATCCATAGGAAAGCGCACCTATAGAAACATTGTTATTAGGTGTGCCACTGGCAAAGGACAATTTACCTTCTGTAGTATTAAGACCAAAACTGTTAATATTGTTGCTTTCTAGCCTGGTAAACAGTGTGTCTTTTCCAGTAAAACTGGTGACAAGCTCCAATCTAGTTCTAGCACCTAATGTCGTATTCTTGTTAGTAATGTTATTATTACCGACTTTATTGCCAGAAACAACACCACTAACAACCGCAACAACCTGTCCTTGCAGTTTTGTGGTAGTTGAAAATTGATTAGCTTCTAAATCAGCAGTTTTGGCTTCCACAGCGTCTACACGACCTTTTAAGGTTGCTAGTTCTGCGGAAAAGTCATTTTGCAACTTTTGGATTGTTGCTAAATCTTGTTTTGTCGTTAAATCAGCCGTAGCAGTAGCAATTAATTCATTAACTCGATCTAAACAGGCATTCAAACCAGCCGCAAATTCGTATCGTGACAACGCCCGATTACCCCGAAAAGTCCCGTTAGGATAACCCGCAACACATCCATAGCGTTCTACCAATGATTGTAATGCCTGAAATGCCCAATCATTAGGTTGGATATCAGATAACTGAGACACGGAGGTAACTTGAGATATTACCTCCTGTTGATTATTTATATTTAATTGTTGAGAATTAGTATTAGTCTGGAGTTGATTATTTGCTGGTATTTCTTCAGCCAAGACTCCAGAATTTGTGCATAGTATGGCACTGATAACAGTCGAACTAGCAAGTAAATATGTTAAGAGCTTTTGCATTTTTCTTGACACCTGGTTTTTCACGAATAATTGGAGCTATTAAGAATTATTCTTAGCAACTTTAATCTAATTTGGGACTTAGAAATTAAAAGTATTTCTCAAAGCACCAATTACTAGATTACTATTGCTATTCTACCACTTAAATAGCCTAAACTTAGGATTATTTTATCACCAAATTGTAACTATTTTTGAAGTCAGTGATGCGTTTAGAAGAGAGGATTAAGGGAGGTATGATTCTCTTCCTGTTTTCCCAAATATACTTCAATAACGCGGGGGTCATTTCTGACTTGCTCAAAATCACCTTCACACAATACTGAACCCTCATGTAATACTGTCACTTTCTTAGCAATTTGTCGCACAAATTCCATATCATGTTCAATGACTAAAATTGAATGACTTTCTGCTAATGTTGATAGCAAATTACCAATATTATAGGTTTCTTCATCTGTTAAACCAGCCACTGGTTCATCAACAAGTAATAAATCAGGAGATTGCGCTACTAACATTCCAATCTCCAAACGTTGCTTTTCTCCGTGGGATAATAAAGCCGCTGGAATATTGGCTTTTGCAGTTAAGCCAATTGTTTCTAATAAGCCTTTAAGACTATTTTTTTCCGCATAAGTGATAGAACTAAACAAGGTAGAAAAGACATTTTTATGACGATTACTAGTGATTTCTAAATTCTCGAAAGGCGTTAAATTAAGATATATGCGTGGAGTTTGAAATTTGCGACCAATTCCCATCCGTGCAATTTGATGTTCAGCTAAAGAACGTAAATTTTTACCCTTAAATAATACTTTCCCTATAGTTGGTTGCACCTTACCTGTAATCACATCCAAAAAAGTAGTTTTCCCAGCCCCATTCGCACCAATTACTACGCGCAATTCGCCAACATTCATACTAAAATTTAGACGATTTAATGCTTTAAAACCGTCAAAACTAACGGTGACATTTTCAGTTTCCAAGATTTTGGCGTTCATGTTTCACCTCCATATCTTCTTCTAAACTAGGATAGGTATCAGAAGGTTTTAATTGCTGACGTTTCCCAAAAGGGATATTTTGTTTACTTAACCATCCCATTATGCCATCAGGAAGCAGAATGACGATAGTTAATAATAGTATACCCTGAAAAAATAGCCATATTTCCGCGAATTGTTCACTTAAAAAAGTCCGGGCATAATTAACTAATAAAGTCCCAATAACTGCCCCGATTAATGTCCCTCTTCCCCCCACAGCCACCCAAATCACCATTTCAATAGAAAAGCCAATATCCATGGATCTAGGGGATACAGAACCACTTTGAACCGTGTAAAATGCCCCAGCTATACCAGCAATTGCTCCCGAAACTGCAAATACTAAGACTTTAAAATCTGTGGGGTCATAACCAGAAAATCGTACCCGACTTTCATCATCACGAATAGCTATTAATAATCTACCAAAACGTCCACTAGTTAACCAGCGACAAAGCCCATAAGTAGCCGCCAAAAATACCACCGTCAAGACGTAAAAAACAAATTGAGTTTTGCTATCACTAACTATAGCACCACTGCCATTAACTCCCCAAGACAAAGGCGGAAAAGTGGTAAAATCTATCAACCCATTTGTGCCATTAAAAAATTGTTGTTGTCCATTAAAAAAATTGAAAAATACAATAATTGCAGCTTGAGTCAAAATCGAAAAATAAACCCCCTTAATGCGATTACGAAATACTAAATATCCTAGTAGTCCTGCTAACACACCCGGAATCATGACTACAGCAGCCATAGACAGGGGAAAAGAAGAAAAAGGCTGCCAAAATCCAGGAAGTTCCATAACACCATAAAGGGACATAAAATCTGGTAACTCCCCCGTGGGGACTTGCAATTTTAGGTACATAGCGATCGCATATCCACCCAAACCGAAGAAAATCCCATGTCCCAAACTCAATAAACCAGCATAACCCCAAATTAAATCAATTCCCAAAGCCACAATAGCCAGAGACAAAAATCGTCCCAATAAATTCAGACGAAAATCTGAAAGTAAAACCGGCATAATCAAAATCAAAATTAAAGCGATCGCACAAACTACCCCAACCTCAACTAATATTAAACTTCGCCCCGTTTTAATTTTCATCATTCCTGCTTTATCCATTTTCTCAAATCCACGTTCATCTGCGGTTAATTTCCCATGACTTGTAAGTATTCAGCTATAGCGCCCGTTCATACCTAGTACAGCACGGCGTAAATAAATCAACCATTCTTAATCGCCAAAAAGCTTGCCCAATATTGCTTTTGACTTTTGACTTTTGACGAACGCCTTGCGGTACTAGATCCCGACTTCTTTTATTAATTGTGTCCATAAATGATAAATTGATCACAGAAGTCGGGGATCTTTTTACCTCACCTGAATTCTTAACCATGACTTAAACATCAACATGACGACCCTTTTGAGGAAAAATCCCTCCCGGCTTCCATTGTAAAAACACAATAATCAACGCAAAAACCATCACCTTAGCCATACTTGTAGTTGCAAAAAAACTAAATAAATCAGCCAAAGGCTTAACCGCACCCAACAACAAAGCCAAAGTTCCCGAACCAATCAAATAATTAATTGTCCCAATTCCCAAAGCTGCCAAAATCGTACCAGCTAAATTACCCACACCACCGACAACCACCACCATAAAGGTGTCAATAATGTAATTTTGTCCAGTATTTGGTCCAACAGAACCGAGTAAACTAATTGCACATCCAGCTACACCAGCTAACCCTGAACCCAGCGCGAAAGTAATTGCATCAACTTTTTGAGTGGGAATACCCAAACAAGCACTCATACTGCGATTTTGCGTAACAGCCCTAATTCTTAATCCCCAATGAGAACGTTGCAAGAATAGATAAATTCCTCCCACACAAATAATCGTCAAAACAATAATAAATAACCGTGCATAAGGTAATTGTACACCAGCTAAAGATACACCAGATTGTAACCAACTAGGGGCTGTAACATCCACATTTTGAGCGCCAAACCAAGGTAAAGTTACCGCTTGCTGATAGGTTTTACTTAATAAATTACAAATTGTGATTGTCAATCCTAAAGACAAAAATAGTAAAACTCCCACAACCCAGTTACGAATTTTCTGTAAATTATTCCGATAATTTAAAATCCGTAAACCCCCAAAAAACAGAAGAGAAAACAAAGCTATCCCGATGATCAATAATAAATTCACACTGCGGACAAACTGCTGAAAAATTAAACTTACTCCCCAGGTTGCTAACAGAGTTTCTAAAGGTCGTCCATAGAGATAACGAATTACACTTTTTTCCAGAATTAATCCCACACCAGCAGTGAAAATAAAAGCGATAATCAAAGCCAAAAATATATAAACTTCAAACCAAAACCCACCGAATTGCTTACAAATATTTTGCACAACAAAAGTTGTATAAGCACCAAACATAATTAGCTCACCATGAGCCATATTAATGACACCCATTAAGCCAAATATGATAGCTAATCCTAAAGCAGCAATTAATAAAACAGCGCCAATACTAACACCATTAAATACAGCTTCCAAGAACCCTGTTAACATTTTATCCCTGCAATTATCAATTTATTCCTAATAGTCAGTTGTCAGTTATTCTGTAACGTCGGTGAATTTTTGCGCCTTTGCGCCCAAGATAATTCATAATACCATTGTCCAACCTCTATTTTGTTTTTATCACTGACAACTGACCACCAAATTAACCCTTCTTGTATTTGCCACCTTTTGCAGGATCTGACCAATCACAAGCAAATCCCTTAGTCTCTTTCACAAATTGATTCCAAGGAACTGGTTCAACTGGTGCGGGGGTAGCATAAACAATGTCAAACAGGCCATCCTGTCTGACTTGACCAATCCGCACAATTTTTGATATGTGATGATTAGCATTAACAGTTACTTTTCCTTCAGGTGCATCTATAGTTTGACCATAGGCCGCAGCCCGGACTTTCGCCAAGTCAGTTGTAGTTGCTTTTTCTACCGCTTGTTTCCATAAATACACGGCGATATATGCCGCTTCCATTGGGTCATTTGTTACCCTATCTTCACCGTATTCTTTCTTAAAAGCCGCCACAAATTTCTTGTTCGCAGGTGTGTCTACTGTTTGAAAATAGTTCCAAGCAGCATAATGTCCTTTTAGATACTCTACACCAATGGCTTTAACTTCCTCTTCCGCAATACTCACAGACATGGAAGGATACTTATCTGGTGTCAATCCCGCTCCTTTCAGCTGTTTGAAGAAAGCAACATTACTATCACCATTAAGAGTATTATAAATTACACCACCCTTGGGTAAAACCTGCTTAATTTTCGTGATAATAGCTGTCACTTCCGTATTACCCAAAGGTAAGTAATCTTCTCCCACAGTTTTCCCACCTAAAGCCTCTAATTGAGCCTTAATAATGTTATTAGCAGTGCGGGGGAAAACATAGTCAGAACCGACTAAAAAGAACTCTTTACCTTTATTCTTCAACAACCAATCAACAGAAGGTTCAATTTGTTGATTTGGGGCTGCACCAGTGTAAAAAATATTTTTAGAACATTCTTGACCTTCATACTGCACAGGATACCAGAGCATATGATCCTTGCTCTCGAAAACTGGCTTCACATTTTTACGACTAGCAGAAGTCCAACAACCAAAAACTACAGCTACTTGATCCTGATCAATCAATTTAGTAGCTTTTTCTCTAAAGGTATCCCAATTAGAAGCGCCATCTTCAACAACTGCTTCAATTTGTTTACCTAAAACACCCCCAGCAGCGTTAATTTCCTTAATTGCTAGTTTTTCCGCATCTACCACACTCTTCTCACTGATAGCCATTGTGCCACTGAGAGAATGTAAAATACCTATCTTGATGGTTTTACCAGCAGTACCAGCTACGGGAGATGTACTGCTGGATACTGCTGGACTATTCGCAGTATTTGGAGAGTTATTACCACAAGCTTTTAAGAAAATGCTACTACCAACACCTACAGCACTGTAAAGCAGAAACTTACGTCGGTTAAATTCCTTAGACATATTTTTGATTAGTTATCTTTTTAAACTGAGATATTAGTTCTATATTTAACTATTAAACTGTGATTTCTTATACAAAATTGTAATTTATTTTAATAAGGTTCTATCTTAAGATAGATGACATATATAATTTCTTCCCCTCTTCCTTGTGTAAAAAACACCAATGAAATAACCTCAACCCTATATCTCCAGGGGATTTAACATCATTTTTGTTATATTTACTAGGACTTATGCACAAGTTAAGGAATAATATACTGATATAGCACTCATAAGTGTTAGGATGTATAATAATCATACTCCCAAACCCTCCCCGCGCAAGGGATGAGGGGACTGTAATGTACTTATATTTTTGGAAATACTAGTATATATTTTAGGTTTTTATTAAGTATGCAGGGATATTGGTGAAATTAAAAACTTGATCATCAATCTCTATCTTAAAAAACCTCATGTTGCTATATTTTTTAATAAGTATCAATAATCAGAAATTATGACAAAATACATTATGTGGGGAAGTTATTGTGAAGACGTTCTCACCAAACGCGAACCCTATCGTCAAGCCCATTTAGCCGGATTAGCACAACAGAAAGAATCTGGAATTTTAATTACGATTGGACCAACAAAAGATGTAACTCAAGTTTTTGCCATTTACGAAGCCGAAGACGAAAACACCGTTCGTCAATTAGTGGAATCAGATCCCTATTGGCAAAACGGCATTTGGACAGAGTATTTTGTTAAAGAATGGATTCAGGCTTTTTAGCCCCTTGACACAACTTATAATTAATTCGTAATTACCCATTACGAATTAAGTAGGTGAACAAAATAAAAATGAGGGATACTGCGTTTTGTAAAATGGCTGAAACTCAATCAGAACCTCACATTAAGACAACCTTACATACCATTGAATTTTTCTGTTAACCTACTTAATTATCCCTTCAGTGCCTTTTGAAAATTGCGACGATAGGATGAATTAGCTAAAAACAAAGCAGGCCATAGCACAGCTAAACCGATCCGATTAGGTAAAGTTTGATTAAAATTAGTCCTACCAAATCCAGTCCAAAATTTCCACACACCACCGACATAAACCACGATGATTCCGAAAACAAGTAAATTCATGATTACCATCAACTCCGTTAATAACTGACATAATTTTATCTCAAGCAACTTCATTGCCGATTATAAGAAAGTTATAACTTAGGTTTTAAGTTATCGGCACTGGCGTTACTTGATTCTAGTTTAAATGAGGATAACAGATTGCTGCTATTTATCCCTGTTCTGTCACTCTCCGAAAACATTTGCCATTTCTGAATTCTAGAGTCTTTGCATAGGAAGCGATCGCACAATTTTTTGCTAATCACAAATCCAACACCCATTTTTTTCTAATAGGATAGCTTGTATGGATGGACTGATAAAGCTTTCAGAGATTGCCCTCCCGGAAAGTGACAAAAGAGGGCTATAGTAGGGAGCAGGAAACAAAAGAGAAAAATATTCTCGATTCTTCCTCCTTCTTTCCTCCTGACTCTTGACTCCGTCCGACTGACGCTCACGGTAAAGCCTGACCCCTGAATTCTTACATTCTTTAATAGATATTTCTTGCGGAAGTTCCTTAGATCTCAATATCTATAGGAAACTAAAGGAGGAAAAACATCATGTTTTTATTCAAGTTTAGGAGTATTTATGCGTGCAGTCTTAATGGCAGGTGGTTCAGGAACGCGGTTGCGTCCTTTGACTTGTGATTTACCCAAACCAATGGTTCCGATCTTAAATCGTCCCATTGCTGAACATATCATCAATCTCCTCAAACGACACCAGATTTATGAAGTAATTGCCACATTGCATTATTTACCAGATGTTCTCCGTGATTACTTTCAAGATGGCAGTGATTTTGGAGTACAAATGACCTATGCTATCGAAGAAGATCAACCATTAGGTACGGCAGGCTGCGTAAAAAATATTACTGAACTTTTAGATGAAACTTTTTTAGTCATTAGCGGTGATAGTATCACAGATTTTGATTTGAGTGCCGCCATTGAATTTCATCAACAAAAACAAGCAAAAGCCACCTTAATTTTAACCCGTGTGCCTAACCCCATTGAATTCGGTGTGGTAATTACGGATACAGAAGGGCGTATTAACCGATTTTTAGAAAAGCCTTCCACCAGCGAAATTTTTTCTGATACTGTCAACACTGGAACTTATATTTTAGAACCAGAAGTTTTAGACTATTTACCAGAACATACTGAATGCGATTTTTCTAAAGATTTATTTCCCCTCTTACTAGCCAAAAACGAGCCGATTTACGGTTATGTTGCTGATGGTTACTGGTGTGATGTGGGTCATTTAGATGCCTATAGAGAAGCCCAGTATGATGCTTTACAAAGGAAAGTTAACTTAAAAGTGGCTTATCCAGAAATTGCTTCCGGTTTGTGGGTAGGACAAAATACTTATATTGATCCTACCGCCAAAATTGAAACCCCAGCCGTAATTGGGAATAATTGCCGCATTGGCCCGAGGGTAAAAATTGAGGATGGGACAGTAATTGGTGATAATGTGACAATTGGGGCTGATGCTCATTTAAAAAGACCAATTATTTGGAATGGGGCAATTATTGGCGATGAGGCTCAGTTATCGGCTTGTGTAATTGGTCGCGGTACTCGTGTAGATAGACGCGCTCATGTCTTAGAAGCGGCTGTAGTCGGTTCGCTGTCTACGGTGGGAGAAGAGGCGCAAATTAGCCCTGGGGTGAGGGTATGGCCGAGTAAAAAGATTGAGTCTGGTGCAGTTTTAAATATTAATTTAATTTGGGGAAATACTGCCCAACGCAATTTATTTGGACAGCGGGGAGTACAAGGATTAGCCAATATTGATATTACTCCAGAATTTGCGGTGAAGTTGGGGGCTGCCTATGGTTCGACGTTGAAACCTGGTTCAATGGTGACAGTTTCCCGTGACCAACGCAATGTTTCCCGCATGGTAACACGGTCTTTAATTGCGGGTTTAATGTCTGTAGGTGTGGATGTCCAGAATCTCGATACTACGGCTATTCCTATCGCTAGGACGGTGATTCCTACTATGCAGGTAGCAGGGGGTATTCATGTCCGAGTTCACCCAGAACGCCGTGATTATATCTTGATTGAATTTATGGACGTGAAGGGCATTAATATCTCTAAAGCCCAAGAAAAGAAAATTGAGGGGGCGTATTTTAAGGAAGATATGCGCCGTTCCCAAAGTCATGAAATTGGTGATGTGGTATATTCTAGTCAATTGATGGATTGCTATGGGAAGGCTTTTGAAAAGTTATTAAATGTGGATACTCTGCGTAATAGTCGGGCAAAGGTGGTCATTGACTATGTTTACGCTGTATCTGGGGCTATTTTGCCGCAAATGTTGGATAAATTTGGGGCGGATGCAGTGGTGTTAAATGCTAGTTTGAATAAAACGGCAATTTCTAATGCTGATAGAGAGTTGCTGTTAACTCAATTAGGTCATGTTGTGGAGGCGGTAAACGCTAATTTTGGCGTGCAGGTATCAGCTAATGGGGAACAACTGATTTTAGTTGATGAATCGGGTTTTCCTATTAGGGGGGAAATGCTGACGGCGTTGATGGTTGATATGATGTTAACTGCTAATCCTAGAAGTTCGGTGGTTGTGCCGGTTCATGCTTCTAGTGCAGTGGAATTAGTTGCCCATCGTCATGATGGTAATGTAATTAGGACTAAGGCTAATCCTACGGCTTTAATGGAGGCTTGTCAGAAGAATTCCAATGTGGTTTTGGGTGGGAGTGGGGAAACTGGGTTTATTTTTCCGCAATTACATCCAGGGTTTGATTCGATGTTCTGTATTGCCAAGCTAATTGAAATGTTAACCATTCAAGAGCGATCGCTGGCAAGCGTGCGTTCGGAATTACCCCGTGTCATTCACAGAACCTACACAGTCCGCTGTCCTTGGACTGCTAAGGGGTCCTTAATGCGTTATTTGGTGGAAACCCACCCGGCGCAAAATTTGGAGTTAATTGATGGTGTGAAAATTCGTCAACCCTATGATGACAATTGGCTATTGGTTTTACCTGATGCCAGTGAACCTTTAGTCCATCTCTATGTTAACAGTAGCGATCGCGATTGGGTGGATGAAACTCTCAGAGACTACCGCGCTCGTGTCCAGTATTTTGTGGAACGTGAACAGGAGAATTACCGTTTGGATATGTAATTGTAGGGGCGGGGTTTCCCCGCCCTTTATTATGTGTTTTATCACGCAGAGGCGCACAAAGTAGTTAAGAGTTTGGTTTAAATACTCTTGAAACCATATTGTTTTTGACGATCTTCAAATCTATATTCACGATTATAGTTATCATCTGGATCATAACCAAGATCGCCAACAAAGCAGAAAGAAACTGCTAAGTTAAAGGTTCTTTTTTTCAAACACAAATTCTGCTTGTGGTGGCATTTTATGAAAGTCGTTTTTAAACTTTTTCCACTCTCTTTGGTGATGTCTATCCATAAATATATCTAAATTTTGTAAGCGATTTAGCCAATTATCTTTATTAATTATGACCGTATTTTCATCGGTTTCTTCAAATTCTAAATAAATCTCTTCTAATACTTTCCGCATTTCCTTGGGATATCTCCCAGCTAAAGCCAGAAATGCAATTAATGTTTGTTTGTATTCTTTTTTTGGTTCTTGCTTCCATGTTGTATCATGAGGTGCTGGAGTCCAGATAGTTTTCATGATTTTGCAAATATTAATTAGTCGCTTTGCAGTTCTGGGAGTTAAATCAACGTGCTGACAGCATTCTGATATCCACCCGAACTCTTCCGGAGTAAATCTTTCAAAACTAACTAATGGATCTGTATGAGCAGAATGTTGGATTCTACTATGTTGTTGTTTGATTGTAAATAGTTTTATAGGTTTGTTTACGTTGGCATTTTTTCTGCTTTTGCGCCCACAATTCAGGGAATAGGGCGCAGGAATTGCGCGCCTACGGATTGGTGGAGTTTTGGAAAATGGCTTGGTTTTGAGACCAGTCTTTACCTACTTGGATAGTAATATCTGAACCAATATTACCTGTGCTTTCTACGCGCACTTCTCCAAATCCCAACAAACTACGAATTGATTCGGCACTGTCTCCGTCTCCTTGTTGGGCGACAATGTGGGTTACGTCTAAGGGTTGTCCCCAGGGTTTAGAGACGAAGATATTGGTATATCCGGCTTTCTCCAATGTTTTAATCAGGGGACGCAGTTGAGAGCGATTTCTAGGTCGCGCTTCGCTATCGCTGCGATCGCCTCCTGTACTATCCTGAATAGCTACACGCAACCCACTAGGCTCACTGAGCGATGTTTCTGTGGTCTTCGCTTCTAAACCAAAATGCTGGGTCATTAATTTAGCAATACTCCGCCCATCTGGAACCCAGTAGCTGGCATCAAATTCGTGATTTTCGCTAAAGCGTCCAGGCAGCATTAACATTTGCATATTTGCGCGATTGATTTTTGAACCAAAACCAACCAATGCTATTAATTCTTCAACGGATAAGTTAGTATCAATATTTTCCTTAACCACATTGAGAATATCTGGTAATTTGGTGATGGTTGTTGGGTTAAGAGTCTGTTCAATTAAAGCCCGCAACACCATTTGCTGCCGCTGAATCCGCCCAATATCGCCCAATTCATCATGACGATAGCGGAGTAATTGCAACGCTTGTTCACCATTGAGATGTTGTTGACCCGCTTTTAGATTAATGTATAAATGCTGGGAATCGTCCCGATATTTCATATCTTTGGGGACATAGATATTCACTCCGCCCAAAGCTTCAATTAGCTTACTAACACCTAAGACATTAATACGGACGTAGCGATCAATTCCAACTCCACCTAAAAGATTACTAACGGTTTTCGCCGTCAAAGCTGGACCACCATCTACATTAGCAGCATTAATTTTTTTAGTTCCATACCCTTCAATTTGTGTACGGGTATCTCTAGGAACAGAAAGCATGACTACTTTTTTTGTCTCTGGATCAAATTTGATCAACAGCATCACATCAGAAAGACCGTCAAAGGAATTAATTTGGGGCAAATAACGCAGATTTTTACTTTCCGATGGGGGATTTTGGACATCTGGAGGTAGTACACTCATGCCCATTAAGAGGATATTAACAGGACGAGTTAGCTGAGAAAATTGTAAGCCATTGCCAGAAATACTATCACCATCAAATACTGCTTCTTCCTGGGCACTGAGTTGAGCTTGTTGTAAAGGGGTACTTTCCCAAGAAACCGCTAATAATGCCCCTGCAAGTCCTGATACTATGGCAATCCCCCCCATACCCACCGCAAACCATAGCCACCGTCCCGATTTTGACGGGCGAGAATTTTTCCCTTGACGCTTATATTTAGCTTTTGCGGCTTTTTGTTGTGCTGCTGTTGTTTTTTGACTAGTCACAGACTTCCTCTCACCTACGATTTTAAATAAACTAAATTTGCCGATCAACACATCTAAAACAAATCAGACTATAATAGCCAACTCTTCATCAGTTTGCTATAAAAAACTGCTAAATATGGTAATCTTCAACTAAATTCCTTTTAATTACGGTAGGAGTCACCGAGTCAAGGAGTCAAAAGGAAGAAAGAAGAAGAAGGAAGAAAGAAGAAGAAGGAAGAAAGAAGAAGGAAGTAAATTTATACCCCTGCTCCCTGCCCCCTGTTCCCTGTTTAATATTTCCGCCATACTCGTTCTGCCAAGTTGCTAAATCCCGGTAAACGGGAAGATTTGCCTTGAATGACCCGATAAATCAACCAAATACTCACCAGAAAGTAACCAGAAGTCAGGAAACTATTGAGGATTAACAGGCGAAGTGTCAAAAAATCCGTTGCTGATCCAGTAGTTAATAATAAATAACCCAACATCCAGATAAAAGCCAAGGTAATAGACAAACAACTGATTGCCAGTTGTTCCCGACTACCCTGCCGCTGGTAGAGAGTCCACAGGGAGGGAAAAAAGCTGATAATGGGAATCAAATATAGAACAAGTTGTGTTTTTGAGATATCTGTATCTTTTGGGGGCAAGTTATCCATAGTGGTTGATGTGATCATAAACTAGAGATGGTGAATAATAGTCATTAAGTTAGAGATAATAACCTAAGTTACTTGTGAGGCAGGAGGCAATTAATAATTGATAATTTTTATTACCTATTATCTGCCTCAACGGGATTAATATTTAGTCAAGCAGAAATCGCCTTAGTTCTATAGTGTAATTACTTAAAAATGCAGACACGCAAGCTACTCAATTGGTGGCAAACACTGACACCTATAGCCAGATTTTTAGCGATCGCCCTACTTGCGCCCCTATTAGTTCTGAATGGTTGGGCTATTGCCGCAATTTTCAATTATTTTCACTCCCTGATTGTTATTTTAGTCGGAGCTTCCGTATTAGCATTTTTACTCAGCTACCCCGTGAGTTGGATGGAAAATCACGGAGCAAAACGAGAGCAAGTAGCCATTCTTGTATTTTTGTTAGCATTATCCATCTTATTAGCTCTAGGTGTCACCCTGTTTCCTCTGGCCCTGACTCAAGCCCAACAACTGGTGGCGCGGTTACCAGACTTAATAGACTCAGGACGTTCTCAATTAATGATCCTCAATGAAAAAGCAGAAGGCGCTGGTTTACCAATCAACCTCGATGCTTTAGCCGCACAAATCAACGATCGCGTCAAAGGACAATTACAGGCGATCGCCGGACAGGTACTAAATCTAGCTGTGATCACTGTCACCAGTCTGCTCGATTTCCTCCTGACAATGGTATTAACCTTTTATTTATTACAGCATGGCGGCGAACTTTGGCAAAGTTTAGTAGAATGGCTACCTGCTAAATTTCGCGCCCCCTTTTCCAAAACAGTTCGTTTAAGCTTTCAAAACTTTTTTATCACCCAATTAATTTTATCAACCTGCATGGCTTCTGCCCTAATTCCCACCTTTTTATGGCTAAAAGTTCCCTTTGGTCTATTATTTGGGTTAACGATTGGAGTTATGGCACTTATCCCCTTTGGTGGTTCTGTCGGTATCGCCCTTACCACCTCTTTAGTCTCACTTCAAGATGTTTCTATGGGCGTAAGGGTATTAATAGCAGCCATAATAGTCCAGCAAATTCTCGAAAATCTAATCGCACCGAGAATATTAGGCAGTTTTACAGGATTAAACCCGGTGTGGATTTTAATTTCTGTCTTAACTGGAGCGAGAATTGGCGGACTTTTAGGCGTAATTGTTGCTGTTCCCTGCGCTGTGGTTATTAAAAGCATCATCAACGCCATTCGTCCCTCAACACTTAACCTGGACACAGAAGACTCTCACCCTGATGAGATATCTGCACCCATGACACCAGAAGCATCTCCGAAAATAGAGCCTAATAATTCTTTGAGTGTTTCATGACACACTCATCCGCCATATTGCTCTCAAAGTAGATTATCGTCCGGTAAAAAGCCTAGTTCTGTATTGGGTAGATAAGATTTAGTAAAAACGTTATTGCTGTTATCTATCGGGTAACAAGCAACCGCAGCTAATAGCATAACACCAGCGGCTGCTAAAACATAACGTCTACCCAAACTTACCCCATAACGTCGTTGCAGAAAATTGGTTGTGACAGAATTCATCCTTTTACCTCAATTACTCCAGATTTTCAGGTGTCTATTGCAAAAGACGTTGCTAATCTCCTAATTGTTCACTATCTCATCCACAGATTCATAAATCCTCAATTGTTACAGTTTTGGTAACAACTGTTCCCTGTTCCCTGTTCCCTGTTCCCTGTTCCCTGTTCCCTGTTCCCTGTTCCCTGTTCCCTATTCCCTATTCCCTATTCCCTGTTCCCTGTTCCCTGTTCCCTGTTCCCTATTCCCTATTCCCTGTTCCCTGTTCCCTGTAGATAAACATCAATTATTCTTACTCACCAATACAAACCCCCGCGTCTTCCCCGCACCGACATCACTTGTATTCATTGCTTTCCATAAATCCGCTGTTTTTACCCAAACAGGTGGATATTTATAGCGCGAAACATCCATAATTAAAAATCTATCTGTTAACTCGTTATATGCCGCTAAAGGCGAAATATGTCCACCTCGTTCTTGACCAATTTCCTGACGTAAATAGTTAATAATAATAAAATTTCCTGGTTGCCTTAAATTCTCTGCTGCTAACTTGCGAAACTCTGCTAAATTCGTATTACCAGCATGATACACCTTAACTTGCACATTATAACTTTCCAATAATCCTCCTAACTGATCTAAAGTCATACCTTGACGGGCAACAACTTCAGAACTTACCACAGTTCTAGTTTTTGCATTACTAAAAAAATTATCTTGGGTAAATACCCGAAATGGCTTATATTGTAGTGCTTCTGGTGCAGGAACTTTCAAACTATTTAACACCATAACCATACTAGCAACGCCACAGTATGCCTGATTAATTTGGGTGACAAACTGTGTACTTAATGGAAAAAAATCATTGTTTGATTTACTGGCAATTAATAACTTTTCACCTTCAGGAGTATCAAAACCAATCAAGTTTGGGGAAAGTGATAATGTTTGGGCAAAGACATTACCTCCAGCTAAACAAATGCCTAAAGTAATAACTTTAATTGATGTTTTGATAGAATTGATTGCTGCCAATTTCATAGTTTATTTTCAACCTGATTTAAATTATTTTTAGGACAACAGCAAGGCATCATTTTATATTATTAAATTAAAATTCCTGCAATTCCCGCAGTAATAAAACCCGCTAATAATCCACCAATCATAGTTCTTACACCCATACGGGCTAAGTCTTGTTGGCGGTTCGGCGCTATTCCTGTCATCCCACCAATAGTAATGCCAATTGAGCCAATATTAGCAAAATTACATAAGGCATAGGTAGTAATAATAGCTGAACGTTGAGAAATTTCTTGTTTCTTAATCAGTTCTCCTAAATCCAAATAGGCGATAAATTCATTAAGAATCGTCTTTTTACCTAATAATGCTCCAACTTGTCCACAGTCAGCCCAAGGTATACCCATTAACCAGGCTACGGGAAACATAATTAAAGATAACATCCCTTCTAGAGATAATTGCGGATAACCTGCCAACGTTCCCAACCAACTTAAACTAGCATTCACAGCAGCTAATAAACTCAAAAAAGCAATTATTATTACCCCAACATTAACTGCTAATTTTACCCCATCAATTGCCCCAGATGTGGCTGCATCGAGAACATTAACATAATTACTTTTGATGTCTATATTAACTTTTTCTGTAGTTTCCGATACTTCTGTTTCTGGATACATTATTTTTGATACTATCAAGGCAACAGGAGAAGTCATAAAAAAAGCAGCAATTAAATGTTCTGGTGGAATCCCAAAGGACAAATAAGCACCTAGTACACCCCCAGCAATGGTAGCAAAACCACCAGTCATGACGGCGTGCAATTCAGATTTTGTCATGTTTGCTAGGTAAGGTTTGACCATGAGTGCTGCTTCTGTTGGTCCCAAGAAGATATTTCCCGCACAGGATAAAGATTCAGAACCTGATGTTTTCATGGTTTTCATCATGAACCATGCTAGGGCATTGACAACTCTTTGCAAAATGCCATAGTAATAAAGAATACTGATAAATGATGAGAAAAAGATAATTGTGGGGAGAATTTGAAAAGCAAACAGATGATCTTTGAAGTTTTCACCAAAGACGAATTTTGCACCAACATCAGAAAAAGCCAAAAAGTTACCAACAATATTTCCCAAGGATTTAAATAAGTTCAAACCCCAAGCGGTTTTGAGAATGACTATAGCCAAAATAAATTCCCACCCTAACCCCCAAGCAACTGTACGCCACCGCACAGCTTGACGATTCACGGACAGGGCGTAGGATATACTA
Source organism: Dolichospermum compactum NIES-806 (assembly GCF_002368115.1). Classification (NCBI taxonomy): domain Bacteria; kingdom Bacillati; phylum Cyanobacteriota; class Cyanophyceae; order Nostocales; family Aphanizomenonaceae; genus Dolichospermum; species Dolichospermum compactum. The sequence goes on from NZ_AP018316.1 coordinate 168,728, forward strand.
ATAAAGACGCAAATGCCTAAAAATGAAATAGTGCGTTCCATATTCAATGTTTCCATATTTCCAGCAAATAAGCTTCAGAGTAACTTAATTTCAGGTATTAAGTGCCGCATTGGCTGAGTTAAGCTGTGTTTTTTGACTAAAATACTGGTGATTTCAGAAAATGACAGTATATTTGCTAGGTTTTTAAATCTTAAATATGAAGAAATAATTAAAAATATACAAAACTTAAATAAATTGTTATTACAGAACTATGCAAATGAGAATAAAGAGTGTATATTAGTCTCAACTTCAGTATACCGAAACATTTATAGTCTACCAATTATGGGATGCCCCTGGTTCACAACTCAAACGAACTGGGGGCATCTGTGTTTTTGGTCATTGGTCATTGGTCATTGAGAAAATTCTTCTTCTTTCTCCTGACTCCTTCTTATCGCCAACCTAGTCGGCGTAAGCAGGGGACAATGAGGTAATGGCTTATACTCAGGGAAAAGCTGATTAAGATGCTGACTAAACTAAAAAAACCTATGGGTGAAAATACATCCAGCCCTTGTGGTTGGCTGGAAAAATGGAATAAATGTAGTCCCAATCCTAAACGCACGAAAATGGCTATGAGGTTGGCGCTTCCTAAACCTGCAATGACTGCGTAAGCGATTTGATGACTGCGAAGACCTAAACCAAGGGTCAATAGGGGAAATGAGATTAAAATCCATGTGACTAAGCTTTCAGCCGGATTTGGTGTGGTGATGAATTGACAAGCTATCCAGCCTAAACTATAGCCAATTAAGCCCATTAAAGCTGTGATCAGAAACCGCCGCTTTTGTCCAAAACAGCCTGATAAGGTTAATCCCCAACCTGTTCCCAAACCTGCAAAACCATAAACTATACTTTCTGCGGCTATATAAGGTTGTTTTTCGACTAATGTTGGTAATGGATAGACTAGTAATTCTAACCAGCGATCGCCTAAACTGGTATGGTAAGCCAGGAAAACCCCCGTCATTGTCCCGATTCCCGCGCAGATACTCGTCAGTATCATTACCCAAACAGTTGCCAAACAGGCAGATAAAAATTTGTATATTCCCTGAATTATTAATAAAGTAGTATTACTTATAGCTTGAGTAACTTCAGTTATTGATTGGACAAGAGATTTACCCGGACTGCTGAATAAACCTGGCTGTGAAGATGACGAGGCGATACTTAGTAACCGTTTATGAATAATAGCTGCATTGGCTGGACGTAATCGCACATCATCTTCTACCATTTCATCAATTAAATCCGCTAAATCTGGTTTAATTTGCCGATAATTCCGCCAACGCAATTTTCCAGTTAAACTATCTTCCAATTCGGACGGATATTTGGCGGTAAGTAGTTGAATAATAGTTCGTCCCAACGCATAAAAATCTGCTGCTGGTCCAATATTACTGCCGCGAATTTGTTCTTGGGGACTATAACCGGAAGAGTACAAGCGTGTAGATGTGGGGTGCGATCGCAAAACTGACCCATTAAATTGTTTAGCACCACCAAAATCAATTAGCACCAATTGATCACTTTTGGCAGGAGATACTGGCGTGGAAGTCCGTAACATCAAATTAGAAGGTTTTATATCGCGGTGAATAATTTGGCGTTTATGTAACTCCTGCAAAATCAACACAGCTTGAATAAACCAACCAATTACCAAATCTTCGGAACAACCTTGAGGAGAATTTATTAATACTTCCTCTAAAGTGTATCCATTAATCTTTTCCATCACTAAACAAGGTAATTGATGGGGTTTAGGATTAATCAAATTGACTTGAAAATAACCGTCATTATCAACTTTAGGCACACCAGAATTGCGGAAACTACTTAAAACTTCCGCTTCTTGAATAAATAATTCCAGCGCCTTGGGTGAAGTCTCTACCAACACCTTTAGCACTTTTTCTGTCTGTGTCTTTTCATCCCAAATTGTGTAAATTTGGGCAAATCCTCCCGCACCGAGAGGTTTAAGAGAGAAATAGCGATCTAACAGATGCAGCGGTGCGCCACAACTGTTACAGAATTTGTTTCCCCAGGGTTGAGGATAGGGACGTTGACAATGGGGATTTATGCAGTGAACCGCACTCTGAGTTATCTGGGTCAAAACCACGAAAATACAAAGGCTGGATCGATTTTAGCGTCTATTTAACTTTAGTTCTAGATATTCGTCTAAATAACTCTAACTCTCCATTGCCATTAGTCTTTGTCCCAACTATCGAGCTTTTTTTTGTCGGAGGAGGGAATTACGGGTATTATTGAGGTTCTCCCAGCATGATAATCGAACATTTCAAATTATTAATCACTTGGGTTGTCACTTCACTAACCGCTAATCCTCCAGCGGTGCGATAGCGGACAGAACGCAAAACAACTAAGTCAAATGCCTGTGCTTGCTCAATAATGACTTTGGCAATATCATCACCAACAATTGTTAAAATATTTGTATTGACTATCAAATAAATTTTACCAATATCTGAAAGCAGTTTTATAGTTTCCGACTTAGGGTTGAGGAGATTGAGTCCATTTTGACCCAGTAATACACCTGCTAGTAGCAAACCCACTAATCCAGGTAATTTTAGTCTCTCAAATAGCGGTGGAACAATGAAAATAGCTATAAGGAGAATCGTGAAAGAAATGATTGGTTCATTGATAAAATTTACGGGCATTTTTCATAAAATCATATTTATATATATGATAATACAAATTTTGTGAACCTAAACACGGTATAGTATACAGTTTGCTATCTTCCTAACAAATCTATCTCTAGGTATAACTCTTTCCTGTCAGAGATGATATCCTATCATCAAAATTTTGTGAATATTCCTGATGCTTGATTGATAGAGAAATAGAGCATCAGGAATATCAAGCTGAATTTATATTTGATTTAACAACTATATCCATCCCCAGTCATCGGAAAATTATAATCAGAAAAGATAGCATGATTGCTATGATCACCGCTAGTTTCTTGATCAAGAACTTCAATAACTTTATTATAAATATCTTCCGCTTCTTGGGGTGAATCACCAATACTGGTTAATCCTAATTTACCAAACTGGGAAAGACAACCCATAAGATGAAAAACTGTACCTGTCTCTGTGCCACTATCAAAATGTAATCTGTGGTGAGCGATAATATCCATTAAGTCATTAGGTAACAATCCCTGATAATTAGGTTTTTGTAAATTGTCTGTAGCAATATAGTATTTAGGTCTGCCTTGTTGACTATAAAATAATCCAGTGGCTAAATCATAACGACCATTAGTAAGGAATTTTAAAGTCATAAATGGGTGGGTTGTTCCTCCTTTGCGAAGATTAATTTCAATGGCTTGAATATCCCAGTCACTATCACCTTTGTCAACAGTGACAAAATCCACTGCAAATCTTTCTAAAGCCCCTTTTTCTGCTAATTTATTACCAACTCTTAAACCTAATTCCTGTAATTCACAGCGATAATTTGCATCCGCAGGAAAGCGACAACCTATATAAATTTGTCCGTCTGGTCCGCCTAAGATTTGGTCATGGGTAGAAATAATTTCCACTTCTCCATTGGGTGTAATTCTGCCTTGGACACTGGGAGAATGTTTGATTTCTCCTTCGATAAAAGCCTCCACTATTGCCCCTAATTCGGGAATGCGTCGAGAAAAATTTGCCCAGGTTTCTTGTAAAGATTGAAAACGTAAATGCAGGAAGCGATCGCTAATTGCTGTTACTCTTTGACTATGATCAGCCTTTCCCGGTGCAACATCCATTATTTCTCGTAAATCTAACAGTGCATTCCCTTCTCCAGAAAAACCTTCATTCAACTTAATTACTATTCTTTTTAGTGTCGGTTGACGTTCCCACAAATCAGCCGCAGCATTGGCTAGATCTTCGCAATTCTTGACCAACTCGCTACCGTCAGGAAAGGGTACATCACTTTCTTCAAAAATCTGTCTACTGCCGCTTTTTGTTCCCCAAATTTGCAAATCTGGTGCAGCCGCATATAAAGGTACACCCAATTTTAAAGATAATTCTGCTTCCCAAAAAGTAGAATTATAACATACCATAAAAGCCTTATCTAAGCGCAAAGCCTTGTAAATTCTTTCCAATAATCGAGGACGTTCTAATATTTTTTGACTGAGGGGTTTTAAAGAAGCATCATAGGTAGAAAGTAATAATAAGCGATGACGAGCATGAGAGAAAGGAATACCCGGAAGTAATTGCAGATAATAATCAATAATACTAGGATGAAGTGGCATTGATGTCACATAAATTAACCTAGTGCGGGGATTTCTTAACCGCATTAAGGAGAAAAGTAATCTTTCTTCATAATGCTCACATCCTTCTACCTTGAGTAATTCTCCTTGATCTATACTCAAAGAAGGAATAATTAAAATATCCGCTTCACTATTGTCGAATAACTCGCTAGTTTGCCAGCGATCGCGTAATGTTGATTGTAAATTCCGAAATTTGTCAACTTTTTGTAAATCATCAATATTTAATGTCACCATATCCCCATCCCAATATTATTTCTTATGCTACTTTCTTACTTAATATATACCTAATTAAGATGAAACTGCATAGAATGAAATTTCCAAAATTATTGACCGCAGATAAACGCAGACAAACGCAGATAAAGACGGATGAATTTATAGATTTCATAATTCGTATTAAACTTTGCGTCTTTGCTTCTTTGCCTCTTGGCGCGAAACATAATTCATGCCGTCATTATGCAACGTTACTGTGTGAGTAAGTAGGTGGGCGTTAAAAATTGTCGTTGGGGCAAGGGAACAGGGAACTCTTAACTGGGAACAGGAAGAGAGTTTTGAGTGATTTTACTTTTCTTCACATACCTTTAAATTTTTCTGTTCACCTACTTACGGCAAAATATAAAAACGTCCAGAACAACGAAAAAAGTTAGGAAATCTGTACTGGATTAAGACACGGTATACTGTATCTGCATTAATTCTTAACTCAATTACCTATGACTCAAACATTAGACTTCATCAGAGTTTCTCCACCAGCAGGAAAAACACCTGATGCGTTAATCGTCACTTTACATGGTTGGGGTGCAAATGCCCAAGATGTGGCATCTTTGATTCCTTATGTCAATTTACCTGATTACGAGTTTCTCCTCCCCAATGCTCCCTATCCTTATCCTTATGCTGATACGGGTAAGGCATGGTATGATCTGCGGACAGAAAATATGTATGATGGATTAAATGAAAGTAAACAACTACTCATAGATTGGTTGCTCTCTTTAGAAAGTAATACGGGTGTACCGTTATCACGCACAATTTTGAGCGGATTTTCTCAAGGTGGGGCGATGACTTTAGATGTAGGATTAAGCTTACCCTTGGCTGGATTAGTAGTGATGAGTGGCTATTTACATCCTAGTGTGGCAACGCTGAATCAAGGCAATTTTCCGCCAGCATTAATCATGCACGGTACAAGGGATGAAGTTGTTCCCCTGCAAGCGGCGATTAAGTCCAGAGAAATGGCACAATCTCTAGGCGTAGCAGTGGAATATCATGAATTTGCAACGGGACATGAAATTAATTTACAAATGCTAGAAGTGCTACGAACTTTTGTTCTGAACACAATTAGTTAGGTTTAGTTACAAAAATTTTCCAAAATCTGGTAAAAATCACAAGAATTTTTACAAATTTAATGCTCATTAATGAGTAAGATAGAACAGGTGGAAGCAACTCCACCCTAAGCTGAATTCAAGCGCTGCAAAAGGGAGGGGCAAGCATTATGAAAACTCTAAGCATTTCCAAAACAGAAATTTCTGCTATGACGGCGACAGAGGTAAAAGATTTGGCTACACGTCTGGAATTAGATAACTATAGTAATGCTTTTGAGGGTTTGAATGATTGGCATCTATTGCGGGCGATCGCTTTTCAGCGTCCAGAGTTAGTTGAAGCCTATATCCACCTCTTAGATTTAGAAGCTTACGACGAAGCCTAAAGATTGTAGGGAAAAATTCAGGAGTCGCTCAGGGTTTAGCCATGCTAAATCCTGATTTTGCGTTCATAATTTAATTTAGATGCGTTTTGCCTCGATAGCCAATTTAATAAAACTTTTACTACTCAGTGAGATTACTGTTCATAAGTCGTTGAAAATTCTATTCAATCAACGCCCAGATGATTTGTTTGGTATTATCATCTAATGATATCTAATCCTGCCTAAGTAAATTTTTAGGAGCATTTGTCATATATGGAAACAAATAAACTCAATAATCAACAGATGGAATTGCTAGATCAAGAAGATGATGATGAAAATGAGTTTAAATTTGAAGATGATGATGATGAAAATTTAGAACCATTTGATCCGACTAAAATTAGGGTTAAAACTAAACCGATGACAATGGATCTGCTTCTTAAAAGAATTAAGCATGATGAAATTGATTTAGCTCCTGATTTTCAGCGTCAGGCAGATATTTGGACAAATATAGCAAAAAGCCGTTTAATCGAGTCTCTTTTAATTCGGATTCCACTTCCAGCATTTTATATAGATGCAACAGATGATGATAAATGGATTATTATAGATGGTTTACAAAGAATCAGCACATTTAAAGAGTTTCTTCTTAATAAAGAAGAAGATAAAAATACGAAGAATAAACCGCTTAAATTAACTGGATTACAATTTCTTAAAGATTTAGAAAATAAAAAATATGATGATTTACCTCGTCATTATCAAAGACGAATAGATGAAACAGAATTAACAGTTTATTTAATTGAACCCGGAACTCCTGATGAAGTTAAATATAATATTTTTCAAAGAATTAATACGGGTGGATTACCTCTTAATAATCAAGAACTCCGCCAAGCTATGAATCCTGGTAAACCGATACAAATTCTCAAAAACCTTGCTAATTTACCAGAATTTAAAAGAGTAATAAATCTAAGCAAAAAGAAAAAACAACGTATGGATGATCATGAATTTGTATTGGGTTTTATTGCTTTTATTTTAACCAGTTATAAAGATTATCCAGTAAATAAAGGTCGCAACTATTTTTTACATGAAACTATGAAAAGATTAAACAAAATAGACTCTAATTTGATAAAAACAATAGAAAATCAGTTTACTATTGCAATGCAAGCAGCTTATAATATTTTTGAAAATGCTGCTTTTCGGAAATATTTAAGCTCTCCTGTAAATAAATCTCTTTTTGAGGCTTGGTCAGTAACATTAAGTCAATTAAATCCAGAACAAATTGAAATATTAATCAAAAATAAAGAAATATTAAAAGAAAAATTTATACAAAAGATGAAAGAGGATTCTAATTTTCTTAAATCTGTGTCTCAAGTTTCTAGTAAAGTTCAATATCGGTTTGAACAAATTGATCAAATAGTTCAAGAGGTTTTATCATGTTAAGTTCTTTGACTTTAAAAAATTTTAAACCATTTGAAAATCAGTCTTTTTCTTTAAAGCCATTAACATTACTTTCTGGATTAAATAGCACTGGTAAATCTTCTTTACTGCAATCTTTATTACTACTTCGTCAATCTTCTCAACAAAATTTATTAGATAATGTAGGTTTAGCACTAAATGGTGATTTAGTTTCTATAGGTACAGCCCAAGATGCTCTATTTAAGAGAGCAAAAGAAGATTCAATGACTTTGGAAATTGTGATGGATAATACCATTCAAGGTACTTGGGTTTTTGATTATGATCGTCCATCAGATGTAATGCAAATATCTTCATTGTCAAATATTGATGAAAAAATTTATAATTCAAGTCTTTTTACCGATAAATTTCATTATTTAAAAGCAGAAAGAATAGCACCTAGAAATTATTTCCAAATGTCTGATTTTCAAGTCAGACAACATCAACAGGTTGGAAGTCAAGGTGAATTTACTGCTCATTTTTTGTTTATAAATGAAGGTAAAATAATTCCAAATAGTGAACTATCACATGAATCAATAAAGTCTCATCAGTTAGGAAATCAAGTAGAAGCTTGGCTTGGCGAAATTAGTCCTGGAACAGGAATTGATATAGAATTACATTCAGCAATGGATGTAGTAAATTTACAGTATTATTATGAAGATAACAATTCCTATCGTTCAACTAACGTAGGTTTTGGAATTACCTACACTTTACCAATTATTGTCGCTATATTATCTGCTACTTCAGACACATTGATTTTGTTAGAGAACCCAGAAGCTCATCTTCATCCTAGAGGACAATCTAAGATGGGAGAATTAATTGCTTTAGCAGCAAGTTGTGGTATTCAAATAATCTTAGAAACTCATAGCGATCATGTTCTCAATGGTATTCGTAAAGCAGTAAAATATAAGAAACTTGATGCTGAAAAAGTGCAAATTAACTACTTTGAAAGATATCTACAAAAAGGACAACCAATAACAGAGATCATTACACCTCGAATTTATCCAGATGGAGGAATTGATAAATGGCCGGATGGTTTTTTTGATCAAGCTGAAAAGGATTTAATGGAGTTATTATAAATGCACTTTTTGATTAATGAGCTTTCTTTTATTGGACAAGCTGCAAATGATTATGAAGCTGATGAATTAATAAAAAATATTTTAGAAATCATTCAAGAAATCAGTGTGATTCAAAATGGTGATCCCATCCAAACTCATAGTAGTTTTGCTTCTCAAAAATTATCTGCAAATTTAACAGTACATGAATGGATTTTAACCACAATTAAATCCAAAAAATCTGAGCAGCAAAAAATCGCAATGATTTTACTGAGACTTTTAAGTAAAGGTCCTTTTATAGATTTACAAAATTTAATAGATGATTGTCAATGTTTTTATCAAAAAAAATGTGTTTCATCAACTTCATTGTCTGGTGCTGCTCAACTTCAAGGAATATTAATTAGTTTACAAAACAATCCTGATTTTATTCAAGAAAATATTGAAGTTGAATTTCAAGAAGATACAAGTTCTCTAGAAAATAGAAGCATAAAAAATTTAACTGAAATTAAACAAGCTAGAAAAATATGTCCTCGTTATAAACTTCATTCTAAACATGATCCTAAAGGATATTGGGAAAATGCTACTCCTATGAATTTAACAGATAAAGAAGCTCAAAAAGTTTTAAATATTTCTGTGGGGAATAGTAATGAAAATAGTGAAAAACGTTATGGATTTCATAAAGAAACAGATCAATTCTATGTGTTTCATTCAGATAATACTTTTGATGAACAGGGTTATCCTACCTATCATGGATTTCCGATTACTGAAAATCAAGTTCCTCATAAAATACTAATTAAAATAAAGAGATAATGCCATCATCTATAAATCCCCAATCAAAAAGAGTCCTAATTGCTATAGGCGGTGGTATCGCCGCCTATAAAGTTTGTGAATTGGTTTCTACACTGTTTAAGTCTGGGCTAGAAGTGCGAGTTATTCTCACTAAATCTGCTCAAAAATTTATTACTCCTTTAACTTTAGCCACTCTATCCCGTCATCAAGCTTATATAGATGATGATTTTTGGCAACCAATTTATGCTCGTCCATTACATATTGAGTTGGGTGAATGGGCTGATTTGATTGTGATTGCGCCTTTAACTGCTAATACTTTAGCTAAGTTAGCTTATGGTATGGCAGATAATTTACTAACAAATACAGTCCTCGCTTCTACCCGTCCCGTATTGTTAGCACCAGCCATGAACACAGATATGTGGGAACAGGTGGCGGTACAAAGAAATTGGCGGCAGCTATTGACAGATAGTAGATTTTATGGTATGGAAACTGGTTCTGGTTTATTGGCGTGCGATCGCATTGGTGCTGGTAGAATGGCAGAAGCGGCAGAAATATTTGTTTATATTCAATCTTTATTACACACCCAAGGAAACAGAGATTTAGCTGGGAAGCAGGTTTTAATCAGTGCTGGGGGAACGCGAGAATATTTAGATCCGGTACGATTTATTGGCAATCCCTCAACTGGTAAAATGGGTTTAGCATTGGCACAGGCAGCACTGCACAGAGGCGCAAAAGTAATATTAGTCCATTGTCCGGCGAGTTGGAATGTACCTTTGGGAGTAGAAGCAATTGCGGTTGTCAGTGCGGAGGAAATGCAGCAGGTGATGTTCAACCATTTAGCCAATGCAGATATCATTATCATGTCAGCCGCAGTTGCAGATGTAAAGCCTAGAGATTATAGTAGCGAAAAATTGCCCAAGCGATCGCTTCCTGAAAATCTTCCTCTGACAGCAGTACCGGATATTGTCGCTGAACTGGGAAAACGCAAACAACCCCATCAATATTTAATTGGTTTTGCAGCACAAACTGGGGATATTATTACTCCAGCGAAAGAGAAATTGCAAAGAAAGAAATTAGATGCAATTGTAGCGAATCCTATTGATAAAGTTGATAGTGGTTTTGGGAGTGATCATAATCAAGCTGTGTTTTTAGATAAGCAAGGAAGAGAGGTAGAAATTCCAGCTTGTTCTAAGTTAGAAATGGCGCATTATTTGTTTGATTTTTTTAAGCAAAACCCACTTGCATGGGTTTGAAATACTTAATTGTCAATTTCTTCTGGAATTTACCATAAATTACTCTGCCTAAGTAGGTTGGCGTTGAAAATTGTCGTTATAGCAAGGCAAGAGGTAAGATTGAAGAGGGTTTGGGCGATTTTACTTTTCTTTACACAGATTGGTTTTATTGTGTTCACCTACTTATGATAGGATATAGAAGATGATTTTATACCGTAGAAATCTCTAAATATAAAAATATGAATCAAACTACAAATAATAGTCAAAATGAATTGCTTTCAGAAGCAGAAACAAACATACCAAAAGATTTACCAGAACTAGAAAGATATTTACAAAATTATTCTCATGATGATCAGGCTATTAAAACTATCCAACAATTTTCTAAAAATCTCAAGAAGACAAAATATCGTCAAGATGTATTTAATCAGGCACTTATTCGTGAGCCAATTTATTATCAGGATGTTGTTGCAAGGGGTTTGGCAGATCCAGAAAAAGACTCCTTTACACTTTTACAAGGTGACATCGTAAGTACAAATGCAGCTTACTTTCTAGGAGAGCGTATTGAAAATACCAAGTTTGCAATAGCTAGTTCTACTTGCGATCTCGTGAAAGATAGACGCAAATATGCAGCATTACTGCGCGTTCAACCCATAAGTAATCAAAATTCAGAAGCCAAAACAACTCTTTCGCAATTGTTACAGTTTACATCCACACAGCGGATGTATCTTCCACCCTTTGCGGATGATTCATCTGATATAGTTGGAAATTCATTACTATTTGATGGAATAGTACAAATACATTTAGATGATTTGTTGTTAGCGCAACGACACGCAAGTTTAAGTCTAGTAGGATGGCGTATTTTTGGCTCAATGGTTCGCTCAATTCTAGTTCGTGCTGGTGAAGATGAAGTAAAAATGCGGTCATCTATATAGTAATAATATTAGGGTCATTGATAACTTGATAACGACCCTAATATCTATCAATGAGAATTGTACTCATGAGTAAACCTCTAATAATTAAGAGGTCTTTTAATTGTAGTAGGATCGAGATTTACTTCATCATCCTCATCTACATCTATACCATCTTCTGGCATTAAAGGCTCGAAACTATTACGAGTAGGAAGTTCAGGTAAACCTCCTAACATAGCAATTGCTTCTATTAATAAATCAATGCTCTCAACATCACGATGTTTTTGTACAACACGCACAGAGTGAGATATTACACGCAACCCTCCGCGCAAACGATCAACATCACGAGCTAAACCTAATAGACTTTGAAAATCCTGTTCTTCAAGAATGCGGTATTGTCCAGTTTTAGTATTTAATGTGGCAACTGTCCCACTTTTTACAGATTCAAGAGCTTTTCCACCTTCTGTGCGAAACTTTTCAAAGGATGGCCAATTAGGACCATTTTGCAAATTAAGTGATTTTTCTACTGTAATTGCCATATTTATATTTTCCACCCACTGTCTTTTCGTGTCGTCCCGATTCTAGCTTATTTTCTTTGGAAATACATTGGTATTTCGTTGTGTAACTGTGGGTCATAAATAAACACTATATTTGCGTAGACAAATCACACGCCATTTTTTTAAGCCCGGTTGTGCATTTTTGTGAGACTTATAACGATGTAGTAGGTCAAGATTTAGAATGGTGCATTACATTACAAAGCATAATACAGTAAATTTAACAATCTAAAATAGTATAACCAATGAAAAAAATATTTCTAAAATGGCAACGTCAAACTAGAAAACTGGGATTTTTAGCAGCTATGATGGCCGTGATTATGGTTGCTTTCCTCATACTATCATTCCCCCTAAATGCTCAAATTCCTAAATCCACAGAATTACGGGGAGTATGGTTAACAAATATTGATAGTGACGTTTTATTTGAGAGTAACAGACTAAAACAAAGTTTACGAACATTACATCAACTCAACTTTAACACCGTTTATCCCGCCGTCTGGAATTGGGGATACACCCTTTATCCTAGCAAAATCGCCGCCAAAATCATCGGTAAAGCAGTAGACCCCACCCCCGGACTGCAAAAGCGAGATATGCTCAAAGAAATAGTCAGCGAGGGACATAAACAAAATTTAACAGTCATTCCCTGGTTTGAATTTGGCTTCATGGCACCTGCTGATTCCCTTTTAGCAAAAAATCGTCCTACTTGGCTCACCAACCGCAGAGATGGCACAAAAATAGTCAAAGAAGGCATACATAACCGAGTTTGGTTAAATCCCTTTCGTCCCGAAGTGCAACAATTTATTCAAGATTTGATAGTAGAAATAGTCAAAAACTATGACATTGATGGCATTCAATTTGATGACCATTTCGGCTTACCATCAGAACTAGGATATGATGCCTACACCACAGCATTATACAAAAAAGAACACCAAGGAAAACTTCCCCCCGCAGACTTCAAAAATCCAGAATGGGTAAATTGGCGAGCCAACAAAATCACCGATTTCATGAAGCGAGTATTTACAGCAATTAAAGCAAATAAAAAAGATTGTATCGTTTCTGTCGCTCCTAATCCCCAGCGGTTTTCCTACGAATACTTCCTTGCCGATTGGCAAAAATGGGAAAGAATGGGAATAGTCGAAGACCTAGTTTTACAGATTTATCGCAATGATTTAAACGTCTTTATCAGCGAATTAGAATATCCCGAAGTCAAACAAGCCCAAACCCATATTCCCGTCAGCATCGGCATTTTAAGTGGGTTAAAAAACCGTACAGTGCCAATGGCACAAATCAAAACCCAAATAGAAAAAGTACGAGAGAGAAAATTTGCTGGTATTTCCTTCTTCTTCTACGAAACCCTCTGGAACATGAGCCAAGAAAACCCCCAACAACGCCAACAAACATGGCAAAAAATCTTCCCCACACCCACAAATTACCCCAACCTATTAGCAAATTGGAAACCCTAGAAAATTGGTAATAATCTCGTTCCCAGTCTCCGACTGGGAATGCTATTCAGAGGCTCTGCCTCTTGTTTCATTTAGAATATTGCCAGCACTCTAGATACTATCAGTTTATTAACAACGGAAATGTTGATACTTGTAACCATTAACAGGTGGTAATAATTTATTATCAGCTACACATTTATTTAAACCTGTCTCTTTTTCAAAATTGACTAACCATACATCCAAAGGTTTAGATAAATTTTGAATAGTATTTTCCAAAATATTGAATTGTTTATCATCTTTATGAGGATGAATGAGTAAAAAAGATGGCTTAACTTGCCTATTATTAAACTTAAATTGCCAAGCAATGCCCATCATTTCTCCTGTTTCTGTTAAATTATGATGGATAGTGACAATTAACGGCTGAGAAGTTGAATTTTCAGTAATAATGGGAACTAAAATATTCGGACGATAACTTTTTTGATAAGCTAAATTACAAACAACTGTCAGACTACTACAAAAACCCATTAACAAAATTATGACTACAGCTTGTTTACCCTTTATGCCAAACTTATGAAAATGGTCGGGATTTTGCCAAGAAAATGCCAAACTAGCACCTAATAAAACCATGACTGCTGGAAAGTAAACAAAGGCATATCTAGGTGCGCGTGTTAAGTCTGTACCAAATAAATAAGTAACTATAAAAAAGCATAAATTAACTCCTATAACCACACTAAGAAAAGCCTGAGTTATCTTAGTAGTAGCTAATTGTTTTTGGTAAAATTGTAATCCTCTCCATAAAATGGGAATTGCCCAAATTAAAAATACCAACATTAAAATCACGGAAATAATTACTACTTCTCGCTGTAATGCTTCCACAGGTAGTAAAGATATCATTGGTATCCAAGCAGCTAAAACTTGAAAGAGGGGGTTAATATATGAAAACCAATTTCCATCATTGATTTTTAACCATGAACTTAAATTTCCATATTCTCGATTTTGGTAGATAGCTGGTAGCCAAACTAATATCCCTGCTAATGTTCCCCAAGTTACCAGAGAAATTCTTTGCCAAAAATGCAGAGGTAAGCTATTAAAAATAGATTTGATAATATTTGATGTAGGATAATTTGAATTTGGTTGATTTTCCTTCCATAGTAACCACACAAAAATTACTATAGTTATAACTATAGATAAAAGAGTGAATATAAAAAAATAATGTGTAGCAATACCCAAACTATTTACCCCTATCCAGAGGAGGATTAATAACAAAGATAAAGGTTGGCGTTTTAACGTTTGCTTAATCGCTATTACCAAACAGGCTAAACTAGCAATTACCCATAAAATTCCTAAAGTGTAATGACGAGCTTCTTGAGCAAGAGAAATACCAAAAGGTGAAATAGCCATCATTGTTGCTGCTAATTGTCCCACTATTTGAGAACAAAAACTAAACCTAGCTAATAGATAAGTACAAGGAATGGAAATCACTCCTAAAAAAGCTGAAAAAGAACGTTCAGCAAATAATGAAACTAATCCACCTTCGCTAGAAAATAATTTCACCCATAGATGTGCTAGTACAAAATATAAAGGGGGGTGAGTATCTTCTGTAAGTAATGAATTTATTACATCACCAATGACTTTATCTTGATGAGGTTGTAGTGGTTGCAAGAGAGTATCAACAGAAATTATTTGATTTAAGGGTACTGTTTGAAAAGAATTACCTAAACTAAAAACTAAAGTGGCAAATTCATCTATCCACAGCGGTTTAGCTGTCAAGTTAGTAAAGCGCAAAATTACCCCAATTACTATCCACAGCAATAAAAGTAGTAATTGAAAAGCGAAACCATTATTTTTATACATGATTAATTGGAAAGGTTTTAAGTCAAGAAATATTCATAAAATATACCATTCCTTGTCTTTTTTCCTCCCCCTGCTCCCTACCCCCTCGTTGAGGGGGTATTTTTTTATTTGGAAGTCTCTAACTACCGATACCCAAACGCCCAGCTAAAGCCGGAGTTAAAGGTAAAAGAGTAGCAATCATTAAAAACAACGCCAAAAGACATAAAGCCGCCCTAGCATCATCTGGTTCACTAATTTCATTTAAACTAGGGCGCTCTAAATCGCGTTGTAAAAACAAAATCACAATTGCCCAATACATCGCCAAAGGATTACCCAAAGATACAATAGCCAGTAACACTATCGTCGCAAAAGTGGTTCTCCCTGCGGTTTTGCGTCCATAAATCGCTTGGACAATTCGCCCCCCGTCTAGTTGGCCAGCGGGCATTAAATTCAACGCAGTGATAACTAATCCCAACCAACCAATAACCACTAAAGGATGAATATTCACCACCGGAGACTGTAAAGCCGAACCCAGGACAACCCGTGCCAAACTACCGACTAAAATTGAACCTTGAAAAAACTGATTGGGTAATTGGAATAAACTCCCTGGGTGAGAAAGTAGCAACCCTATCACCAGCAATAACAAAGAAGTAATCCCCCCAAAAGCCGGTCCTGCCAAAGCAATATCAAATAAGGCTTTACGGCTAGGGACAAGGGATTCAAACCTAGTAATTGCCCCAAAAGAACCAATTTGCACCGCTGGTAAAAAGAACGGCCAACTTAATTTGACTTGGTGACGACGCGCCAATAACCAATGTCCAACTTCGTGAGAGATCAAAATTACCGATAAACCCAAAGCAATAGGTAAAGCTTCTGCAAAGCGTTCAGGGTTGCTAAATAAATCGAAATTCTGTAATATACCCCCCACTTCCAAGCTTGTGGCGATAGTTGCTATCAACAAAATCACTGCAAAAGCTTTTTGTGCTAACTGGGCGCGTTGAGGGTCTGTGCGGCTAGGGAGAATAATGATGACAGGTTTTCCGTCAGTATTTTCTACCAAAAATAGGCGATATTTATCTTCTAAGCGTTCCTGTAAACTTTTTGTCAGTCGGTTATGAACGGCTTCTGGTTCTCCGCGTAAGTTGCCTTTAAAAACCACTCCTTCTTGGTAGGGAATAGTTTCTGTGGCAAAAAATGTGTCAATGCCAAAAATACCTCTAATCAGACTTAAATCTGCTTCGGGTATGGGCGTTGGTTCTAATTGTAGTTCTGGGACTTTAACGGAACTATCTTTATCACCTTGGGCTGCAAGTCGCTCTGTTGCCCGTTGCTTGAGAATAGCATCTTGACCTGCTTCCCGTAATTTTCTACCCAGGAAAATATACAATCCAGCGGAAGCTACCACCAGGAACAAGATACCAACAATATTGATATAAATCCCAGCGGCAAATAATCCAAAGAACAAAAGCCAGGGAGTCATTAAGACAACTGATTGTAACCAGGCGAGGATGCCTAGTTTACCAAAAGGTCTGGCACGATAAAAGCCCCAGCCTAAAATGCCGGACGCTATCAGCACAATGGCTGCAATTATAGGAGTTTCCGATGAAGTAAACATCTCTAAACCTTTGCTATTGAGACCGAAGCTAGTACAAGTCCGGTTTTCTATACACTACTAATCATAACTTTGTTTGGATTCTGCCCGAATTATCCAGTTTTCTGAGGTTAAAGCCCTAATTATTTTAGATGATTTTTATGTGAGGCGGCATAGAATCATCAAATTCATTCATCCGCGTTTATCTGCGTTCATCTGCGTTTAATTATCTTATAAATCTGATTCCATGCAGTTTCATCTTAATTTGGTATGAACTTTTAACACCCTTTCGGTAAAATGTTCTTCTGTTTGCAATTTAGTCCAAAGGAATCTAGGGAATTATGGCGCGTTTAGCCCTGCTGAGTGTATCTAATAAAACTGGTGTAATTGATTTAGCCCGGAGTTTGGTTGAAGAATTTGGCTTTGATATCATCAGCAGTGGGGGAACAGCCAAAACCCTGAAAGATGCGGGAATACCAGTTACTAAGGTTTCTGATTATACGGGTTCACCGGAAATTTTAGGCGGTCGGGTGAAAACTCTTCATCCTCGCATTCACGGGGGGATTTTAGCACGGCGAGATGTGGCGCAAGATGTCACGGATTTGGAAAATAATCAAATTCGTCCCATTGATTTAGTCGTTGTTAATCTTTATCCTTTTGAGGAAACCATTGCTAAACCAGGTGTGACTTTAGCTGACGCGGTGGAACAAATTGATATTGGTGGCCCGGCTATGTTAAGGGCTTCTTCCAAAAATTACGCCCATTTGACGGTATTATGTGATCCTGCTCAATATGGTGAGTATTTGCAAGAATTACGCCAAAATGGAGAGGCATCTTTAGAGTTTCGCCAAAAATGTGCTTTAAAGGGATTTTTGCATACTGCTAGTTATGATAATGCCATAGCAGCCTATTTAGCTGGCACACAAGCACAAGAATTTACCATTTCTGGTACACAACTCCAATCTTTGCGTTATGGGGAAAATCCTCACCAACCCGCAGCATGGTATCAAACGGGGAGTGAAGCTACAGGTTGGACAGCAGCGACAAAACTGCAAGGTAAGGAACTCAGTTACAATAATTTGGTAGATTTGGAAGCTGCACGGCGGATAATTGCTGAATTTACAACCAGTCCTGCGGCGACAATTATCAAACATACTAATCCTTGTGGAACTGCGGAAGCAGACACAATTTTTGACGCTTATCAAAAAGCCTTTAATGCTGATTCTATCTCGGCTTTTGGCGGTATTGTGGCTTTAAATCGTCCTATTGATGCAGCGACAGCGATGGAATTAACAAAGACGTTTTTAGAGTGCGTGGTTGCTCCTGGTTGTGACGAGGAAGCTCAGGAAATTTTAACTAAAAAAGGCAATGTCCGCGTTTTGATTTTACCAGATTTGCTGACTGGACCGAAAGAAACTGTGAAAGCTGTAGCAGGTGGGTTTTTAGTCCAATCTGCTGATGATATCATTGCTGATCCTAGTCAATGGCAAGTTGTTACTGAACGTCAACCTACTCCCAGGGAGTTAGCAGAATTACTGTTTGCTTGGAAAGTTTGCAAGCACGTTAAATCTAATGCTATCGTCATTGCGAGCGATCGCACAACTTTAGGTGTCGGCGCTGGACAAATGAACCGTGTCGGTTCGACAAAAATCGCTCTCGAACAAGCCGGAGAAAAAGCCCAAGGAGCATTCCTCGCTAGTGACGGCTTCTTCCCCTTCAATGATACCGTCAAAGCCGCAGCAGCAGCCGGAATTACCGCCATTGTCCAACCCGGAGGCAGTCTCAAGGATAAAGACTCTATCAAAGCCGCTAACGAACTCGGTTTATTAATGGTTCTAACTGGTGTACGCCACTTTTTACATTAGGTCAGTGGTAAAAATCTTGTTACCTGTTCCCTATTTCAAGCAATTTCTAAAATTGTTGTCTGGGGTACTTGCTATTTTCAAAAAAGAGTGATAAGTTAGATTTGTGTGTGAGGAGCAAGTTTAAAAAACGTCTGGGGTGGAAACACGGCAACACTCCCAGGCGTTTTTTAATGGAAATAAAAATTTTCTGACATAAATAATCAGCAACCAACTAGTACCGCAGGGCGTTCGTCAAAAGTCAAAAGTCAAAACGAATATACAATGAGCTTTCCAGTAGTTTGGAATGGTCTATTTATTTCCGCCGACCTGTACTAGAAATATTTCGTAAAACACTTCTAAACCAAATTAAAATGAAGCTGCACATAATAGGATTTTAAGAATAATTAACCGCAGATAAACGCGGATAAATATGGATGATAATTATTCTGTGCTGATTTATATATAATTAATATTATGCGGTTACTATTAGTTGAAGATGAACATGATTTAGGTAGTGGTATTCATAATGCTCTTATTCAACGCGATTATATAGTAGATTGGGCTGAAGATGGACAAACTGCTTGGGATTACCTAAATACCATACCACTAAGATATGAAATTGCGATTTTAGACTGGATGTTGCCAAAGTTGTCGGGATTGGAATTGTGTAAAAGATTAAGAGCGCAAAAAAATCAATTACCAATTATGTTATTAACAGCTAGAGATAGCATGAATGATCGTGTTACGGGTTTAGATGCAGGTGCAGATGATTATCTTGTTAAACCTTTTGGTATGGAAGAATTATTGGCGCGGGTAAGAGCATTACAGAGAAGATTACCAAATTTTCAACCACCGCAGTTACAAGTAGGTAGTTTAATTTTAGATTATAGTAATTTTTCAGTTGTGAATTTAGCAGCGGAAAATTCTTCACCAATTATTCTCACTGCTAAAGAATTTCAACTTTTAGAGTATTTTATGCAACATCCTCAACAAATACTAACTCATGAACAAATTCGCGCTAGATTGTGGGATTTTGAAAGTGATACTGTGAGTAATGTTGTTGCTGCACAAGTGAGATTATTAAGACGCAAATTATCAGAATGTGTTTTTTCTAAAGCAATTGAAACTATCCGAGGTTTTGGTTATCGTTTTTGTGGATAGTGCATAAGTTGACACTCCCCGATCTAAAGACACGGGGATTCTTGGTTCAACGAGACCACATAAGAATATTAATTAAATGAACCACGAAGCAGCGAAGGACACGAAGGAAGAAAGGAAGAAGATAGGTAAAATCCAAGGTTGGATACCTAATAATTCACTCTTTAATCATTCTCGGTTTAAATTAGCGATTACCTATGCTGGTGTGATGGGATCAACTTTGTTACTATGTGGTTGCATCGCTCACAGTGTGATGATACAAGCTTTTACTCGCACGGTTGATCGAGAATTAGAAGTTTTTGGTAAGGTATTTGAAGATCAATTAAAAACAGAGTTAAAAATTCCTGGAGAATTATCTATTACTACTCAAAAATCTTTACCAGGACTTTGTTTTAAACAACAATATTGTTTACCCATTAAATCAGAATCAGATTTACTGAATTTATTAGCAGAAGGATATTATCTCAGGTTTTTAACACCATCAGGAGAAGCTATTGCGGCTATTGGTAATAATCCAGATGAATTTCCTGCTAATATTTACCTCAATCATTCTTATGATATCAAAAATCGTCATGGTGAACTATATCATTTACATTTAATGCCCTTAAAAATCAACAATAATCAATTGTGGGGATATTTACAAGTTGGACGCACTGTACAAAGATTAAATGATTATATGAATAGTTTACATTGGTTATTAGGATTGGGTATTCCCTCTTCTATGATCATTATTGGTGGTGCAGGTTGGTGGTTAGCAGGTTTAGCTATGCAGCCAATTGAAAAATCATATCAACAATTACAACAATTTACTGCTGACGCAGCACATGAATTAAGAACTCCTATTACATCTTTACAAACAATTATCGAAACAAATTCAATTAACCCAGAAACTCAAAAAGCATTGAAGAGACAAATTAAAAGATTAGTAACATTAACACAGGATTTGTTATTATTATCTAGATTAGAAAGTGGATTACAAGAAGCTAAGTTACAGCAAATTTGTTTGAATGATTTAGTTGCAGATGTAGAAGAAGAATTAATGCCAATGGCTATGGATGCACAAGTTTTATTATCTAGTCATATTCCTGATGAATCTGGTTTTTATATTCAGGGTAATGAAAGTCAAATTTATCGAATGTTGTTGAATTTAGTTAGTAATGCCATTAAATACACTCCTGAATCTGGGGAAGTAAAAATTAGTCTGACGACTAATGATCATCAAGGTGTAGTTACTGTTAAAGATACAGGTATTGGTATTTCTAATTCTGATCTTACCCACATCTTTGAGCGCTTTTATCGAGTTAATGCAGATCGTTCTCGCAATACTGGTGGTTCGGGATTAGGTTTAGCTATTACTTTGGCTATTGTCCAAACTCACAAAGGTAAATTAGAAGTACAAAGTCATGTAAATAAGGGCAGTACATTTACTGTGATTTTGCCGCTCGTTTCCAAAGTAAACAAGTAACTTCAACTAACATAGATGTAATCATGGCAATAGCGGCAGATATTGCCCCATTCATGCCTTTGTTAATAGCTAAAGTAGCAATTATTAATAAAGTTCCTGTTCCTAACCAAGTAGATAGATTGACGTGACCTGTGCGATTTTCACTGACTAAAAACCCCTGAGTTGCATTTTGTAAAGCCACAAATAATGGCACAATTGTACAAATTAAAAGTACAGGTTTGATGCTGTTAGCTAAGATAATATCATTACCAATGAAACTTTGAACTATACGATCGCCTATTGGTGTTACACTCATTAATAATAGTAAGCTAGAACAAGCAGCACCGACACTGATAGCAAAATTCAGCAGTTGGCGATCGCTCACTTGATGACGATATTTAATCACCATTTGCTGTACCATCCGAGTAGAATTAGCAATTACCAGAACTAATCCCCAAGCCGCAGACCAAGCAGCAATCGCAATTGTCGCATCTTCAGCGCGGGCAAGAATGCTAACTAATATCGCCCTTCCGCCCCAAACCACCATCATAGAATTAGCTAAAGGTAGATAGAACTTCCACACCTGTGCTAAGTTGCGGGGTAAATTAGGTTGTTCTATTTGTGGCGGTATAGTTGCACCAGAAAGCCGAGCAAAAATTGTTACAGCTATTGCCTCAACAATCACCCCACTGATGAGGGCAAGTCCAGCAAGTACACCACCAGATATGGGGAAGAAAAATCCACCCGTGAGGACTAATGCTAATGTAAATAACCTGAAAATACTGGCTTTGGCTACAGCACGAGACTGACCATGATAAATTAATAACCCCTGGAAATAACGCCGCCAAGCGATCGCTAACGGCCAACCTCCCATTAGTAATAATACTTGACTGACAGTAGTTAACATTGCCAATGGAATGCCTAACAGACTCACCCCCACAAAGTTAAAAATGATCGGTAATCCTAACAAACTCAATAAACAAGTCAGTCCCGCACCTACAAATAATGTAAACCGCCATAATGCTTTCCGTGAATCTTCAGAACCGGCTAAAGCGTTAGCAGCGTGCAAAATCATAATAATAGGACTTTCAAAAAATATCGCCAAAGATTTAGCAATACCTACAGCCGCCAAGTTTACTTGAGCATCAGGAAGATGAGCTAATGTAGTAGTCATCATCGGATCACCACAGGCCATAGTCACATCACTGAGGGATAAAGGCAAAAATTCCCGCCATAAACTCCCTAAACTAACAGATTGAGATTGAATTTCTTTTAATTTCATATCATCACGACCCTATGTGTGCAACAAGCGCAAAAATAAACCATTTAAGCTATTACTCTTTGCGCCTCTGCGCCTCTGCGTGAGAAAAATTCTCTCTATCACACTTGACTCCTACCGACAATATCCAATGGTACAGGTAGAAGATTAGCAATTGCTGCCGTCAAATTGCTATTTTGAAGGATATTAATTCCTTGTGCTGTTAACCAATCAGCATTGTAAACTGTTTCCAGGTAGCGATCGCCCCGATCAGGATTAAGTAGTAACATAGTTTGGGGCTGAGTAAATCTTTGAGCATCTGCTAAAGCTGCGGCCACAATTGCACCAGTGGAAGCACCTAAAAGCATACCTTCCTGTTTAGCCAAAGCATGACAAACAGAAAACGCCAAAGCATCATCCACGCTATAAGCCGTATCTAACACCTGTGGGTTAAAATTCGGGGGAACGAAAGATAAACCCAGTCCAGTCATCTTATAGGGGTGTCTGGGCGTACCAAAAATTGCTGATCCTGCCACATCTACACCAATAATTCTGGTTTGGGGATAATACCGTTTAAAATAGCGACTGATACCACCTAATTGTCCGGCTGTACTCACTCCAATCACAATAGCATCTGGCGCACCACCAAAAGCAGTTTCAATTTCCCGCGCCGTCCAAAGTTCATGGGCATCAGTATTACTAGGATTTTTATGTTGACAAGGATACCAAGCGCTAGGAAGATTTGTAGCTAATTCCTGAGCTTTTGCCATTCTTGCTACCTGCATTGAACCTTGAGCATCAGCCGCACTTAAAGGCACTTCTACCAATTCTGCACCGTAGGCATTAAGCATTCTTCGCATGGTGACAGGGGTTTTGGCATCAATCACAATCATCACCCTGTAACCCTTGGTAGCGCCCACAATTGCTAACCCAATACCAAAGTTACCAGAACTAGATTCAACAATTGTCCCACCTGCTCGCAATAAACCCTGTTTTTCGGCTTCATTCACCAGATAAGCCGCATTTTTTTCTTTAATACTACCACCAGGATTACAAGATTCTAGTTTTAAATATAAATGATGCTGTTGACAACTTGGGTGAATTCGATTTAATCGGACAATAGGAACTTTACCTAATGCGTCCGTCACCTTTGCAAATAGGGGTGATTTTGGCAAGTTGCTTCTGAAGGTTGGGTTTGGAGAGTAAGTAAGCATTGTGATTAGCTCGATACTGTTCATCTCACAAGATGCCAACTCCAGATGAAATCAAGGTGAAATTATAAATCCAAACCAGGCAAACCAAATGCTCGCTTCACTTGCAAAATATAGAATTCCAGAAATGTTCCCCTCATGATCTCATATTTTGGCATTTTGGCAGATAACCATTTTAGTTTCCAGCTTTAATGGAATATCAACAGGGTGAAAGAGAAGGTTGAGAAGTTATGGATGCAGGGATTACCCCACCACCAGTACAGCACGGCGTAAATAACTCAAAAATTATTAATCACCAAAAAGCCTACTGTATATTACTTTTGACTTTTGATTGTTGATTTTTGACTTCTGCGTAGCGGTGCTAGAGACTTCCAACCCAGATGATAAACGATAGATGCGGTGCTGTCAAACTCAAAAAAATATTGCAATATTCAAATCATAGCCAAGCTAATAGCCATTCCATAACAGTTGCCAAAAAATTATATTAATCAATCCGACTAATTGCGTCATGAACACACGAATTTATCAAGTACAAAGTTGTCATGTACAAGTAGAAGTTAACTGGAGAATAGTTGAATGTTAGAAAAAGGATGAAAAATTAACAATTTAGTTTTTAATCACGAAGCATTTGGGAGATGATAGCATCAGCTTGTAGTCGTTTGTAAGTCAAGTGAACTAGGTTAGCTTCATCTGATTGTCCACAAACATAGCAAGCTAGGCTCAGAGCATCTAATAATATTAAGGTAGTAATACCTTCTGCGGCTAAAGATGATATATACTCAGAAACTCCTTTGGCACAAGTTTTTGCTGGCATCAGTACCAGTAGCAACCGGAGACAATCTGCTGATGCCATCATGCCATCTAATTCATGGGTCTGGGTGGCTAATTGAACAATACCCAAAACGATTTGATTAGGGGAAATACCTTCTTTTATGAGTAAGGTGAAGAAGGAAGTTAAATGACATGGCGTGCTGTGATCAAGCTTAATATTCATAGTGCTTATTAAAATCAGTGTAACAATAATCGCAGATTTTTTGGCTAATCCGGAAAAATCTCAAAAAAGTTTTTGGGGTTTTTTCGGTTTTTTACGTCAGATTCTAGAACCCTTTAACAGATAGCACCCCAATTTCTCAACTTGAGTTTTGATGAATTTGCGTACATTATGTAACTCACGATTTAACTCACAGTTCCGTATCCCTTGATGCTAAAAATAAGCAAATTGTTCCTTTTTCCTGATTTTTACATCTTGTGACGCTAAACTAGCGAGTAATTTTTGCGCTACACCAAAATAAACTGCTTTGGATTACCTATTTTAACTAAAATTAGTAGCTTATGTAACCGACGGCAGAAATTTAATGATGTAAAATGAGCAAAATGGGCATTAACATCATTAATGAGACACAATAGATAATAAATCTACAAATCTTTACCTAAAGTTAAAGCCCAATGAAGGTGAACGTGACTTACATCTAATGGTTCTGGATGTGAACCCCTGAAACCGGGAAAAAATAATTGAGAACTTAATCAAGTTTTACCTGTGCAACAATAAGTCTAGCCTATGTCATAGTAATTTGCATGGCTGTGATCTTCATCAATGTTTTCTTCTATTTTGACTTGGGAAGACAGGTAGATTAGATGCTGGCATTTTTGGTAGCATAATAGTAGATTAAAGCAGTGAATATATTACTGAGAAAAATCTGTATGGCCAGCTACCTAGAAACCCCGTCTCCAAATGAGTTACTGGATGAAGTTATTCAAGAAACCACAGCCCCAAATCATGTGGAAGTTATTGAAAATGTAATTGATACCCTGGCACAAGATCAAAGTGCAATGGTTAGTCATGGTTCTGAGGGGGAATATCTGTGGAAATTCCAATATGGCAGTGTAGAAGTATTTGTGCAGTTAACGGGAATTACTGATGAAGATACAATCACGGTCTGGGCTGCGGTGCTGAAGTTACCTGTACGAGATGAAGCCAGATTAACACGATATCTCTTAGAGTTAAATTGTGTAAGTACCTTTGAATCCCGCTTTGGCATTATTGATCATCAGGTGGTGGTGATTTCTACACGCACTTTAGCGGAGTTGTCACCAGGGGAAGTTTCCCGCATCATTACTATTGTTGCGACTATCGCTGATGATAATGATGAATATCTGCAATCTGAGTTTGGTGCAGTTTAGGTTTCGATAATTTTAGTTGAGGGATGTGATATTTAATGCCTGATCCGCAGGTGTGGCGACTTATTCCCATTTTAGCAGCCGCTGGTGATGTTCAGATGGCTATAGACCGCTGGTTATTAGCACAACATGAGTCGGGGCAACATCCGCCGACTTTACGTTTTTATACTTGGTCGCCACCCGCAATTTCTTTGGGTTATCATCAACGTCAGTATCCTGAATTTTGGCATAATTTGCCGTGGAAAGGGGAGAAATTGGATTTGGTGCGTCGTCCTACAGGTGGTAGGGCTGTTTTACATCAAGGTGATTTAACTTACTCTGTCGTCACGTCTGGACTGAGGGGAAATCGTTTGGATGTGTATGGGCAGATTTGTGAGTTTTTGATTCAAGGATGGCGATCGCTCGATATAGAATTGTACTATGGTCAAGCTGGACGCGGTTATATTCACAATCCTAATTGTTTTGGAACAGCCACAGGTGCAGATTTAGTCTTAGCAGATGGTTCTAAACTGATTGGTAGCGCTCAATTACGGAAAGGTGACGCAGTTCTTCAGCATGGTTCTATGCGGTTAAATCCAGATCCGGAGTTGTTTGCAAAGGTATTTAATCAAGAGTTTTTTCATCCTATCCAATTTCCAGAAACTATCAATCAAGAAACAATAATTAAGGCTTTAATAGCCGCAGCTTGTGATTGTTTTGCTATGGAAATAGAGGTAATACCTTTGTCTCAAAATGAGTGGAATTTGATTTTAGCAAATTGTTGATTAGGGTAGGTTTTTAGGTGTTGCTGAGTAAAAGTATGATTTTATTTCACGCAGAGACGCTCCAGGGGCAGAGAGTAAGGGTTTGAGAGATGGAATTTTCGACTTTCATACCCCAATTCACCAACGCCGGTTTTTATTCTACTCTATAATTTTTTCTCACTCAGAGACGCGGAGGTGTAGAGAGAAATCAGGTCTATTTTAGTTTTTGTCTTTGGTATGATGTTTACTTTTTAGATTTTCATGTTTTATTTGCAGTTCATACCATTCGTTTAAACAGTATTCATTTTGTGATTGTTTTGGTATGGAAATAGAGATAATACCTTATGTGGTGGAATTCATTTAATATCTGTATAAAATTTTTCTAAAAAAGTCCAATGGATAGAAGATCCAAGTCTTCCCAGTTTTTTCCTGTCATGGAAGCTTGTAGAAAAACTCTAGAAAAAACCTGTCGTTTACTTAGAACGTAATCAGTGAAAACTTGGATAATATTTTGAGTTTTTAGTGAAAAATCGCTCTTATTAGAGTTAATATGGAAACTGTGTGTTATTTTTTTGTGATTCGCGCTAAAGTAGTCAAGTATCGAATACAGCAAGACTAACCGTATGGAAACGAAAGAGTTAAAGTTCATCTTAAAGCTGTTGGGGTGTCCCAATTATCGTACTGGCTTGAGTTCTAGCACTTTTGATAGTTTTAAAAGTGAGAAAAACAAAATTTGTCGAGATTTGGGGGAACTGGAATATGTAGACTATTCCCGCGAAATTGCCACAGTCAAGATTTTACCTCCTGGTCAAGCACTACTGAAACTCGACTCGGCACAATTACCTATTGATGATAAAGAACTCAAGGTAATGGAGAAGATAGGTAAGAGTTCTGGAAAAATAGCCCCCAGTGAAATCAAAGTTTCATCGCTAAAATCAGATGAACGGGACGCAATTTTAAAAACCTTGAGTGAACGGGGTTTGATTGCTATTGAAATCAAGATGAAAAGACTTAAAGCTGAAGTTTGGTTAACGGAAAGAGGAATTGAAGTTTTGCGGGATGAATATAATCCCGAAGGAAAAGCAAATATAGACTTTAATTTGCTGGGTAATTATGTGCGGTTTTTACGGAAGAATTTGCGGTTGAAGTCAGAACAAGTTTCTACTCCTGATCATGTAGAATCACATTCTGATATTACTAGCAATATCAGTGATGAAGAAATTTTAGAGACTATCAAGAAATTAGATCGGGAATTGGGTACAGAGAATTATTTACCAATTTTCCATTTACGGCAAAAGTTACAACCGCCTTTATTACGAGATGATTTAGATCAGGCGTTGTATCGGTTGCAAAAAAGTGACAAAATTGATTTTAGTACCTTACAAGAATCTAGTGCTTATACACCAGAACAAATTGACGCGGGAATTCCTCAAAATATTGGTGGACAACTGTTCTTTATCATAGTTAATTAACAGGTTTTCCAATATTTTTCATTTTTTCATCACTTCCTCCTCTCACAAATGTGTATCTATGACAGACATTAACGACATCATTAAACGCGAGGTCAACCCTTTTGACATCGAAATGAAACATTTAGAGTTTTGGTCTGACGAAGAAGACTCATTACTTATGGTTGAGTCAATTCATAAAAA
The DNA here is from genome assembly GCF_002368115.1 of Dolichospermum compactum NIES-806. NCBI lineage: Bacteria > Bacillati > Cyanobacteriota > Cyanophyceae > Nostocales > Aphanizomenonaceae > Dolichospermum > Dolichospermum compactum. The sequence continues at coordinate 196,999 of NZ_AP018316.1, forward strand.
TGCAATCATAGAAATTGAAGAATTACTAGATTTAGTGGGTCAAGATCATCGTAGTCGTACAGTTTTACTAGAAGGTGAATCTGGTTCTGGCAAAACTTATTTACTAAGACGGATTAAACGCTCATTTAATAGCAAAGCATTTTTTGCTTATATTCTCTGTGACTGGCCTGATAGTACCCACATTTGGCGGCATATTTTACGTCGTACTGTTGATAGTTTAATTCAAGTTCCTGAAGGTAAAAAGGAATCACAGTTAATGTTGTGGCTGAAAAGTTTAACCGCATTTACAAGAAGTGATATAAAACAAAGAATATTTAATGATAATTTTTGGGAAGCATTACAAAGTAATCGGCAAAAATTTATCAAACACCTGAAAGATACTTATAAAAAAGCAGGTATTTATAACCCTGATATGTTTTTTGGAGTGCTGCATGATCTCGCAAATCCAGAATTATATGATTTAGCTTGTGAATGGCTGCGTGGTGATGATTTAAATGAAGATTCTATGAAGGCAATCAAGGTCAAGACCTTCATTGATACAGAAGATGCTGCAAAAAATATCTTAGCAAACTTTGGCAGAATTTCTACGCAAACCCAACCGATTGTTTTATGTTTTGACAATTTAGAAACTATGCCCCAATTACTAGAAGGTCTCCTGGATATACAACCTTTTTTAAATGTCAATACAACAATTCATGGAAATAATTTAAAAAACTTTTTGGTGATAATTAGCGTTATTACTAATAATTGGAATCGGCATCTTGACCGAATTTTCTTAGCTGATACAGTAGGAATAAATAGAAAAACTAGGCTAAAAGATATTACACTAGAACAAGCAGAAGCACTCTGGACTTATCACTTAAAACCATTACATCAACTAGCAAGTCCCAGACCTGAATCTCCTATTTTTCCACTAAATCGGGAAATGTTGGAGAAAAACTACCCCGGTAGTAAAACTAAACCTAGAAATGCACTAACTCTAGGTCGTGATGAATATCAAAAATATAAAGGTTCATTATTAGATGAAAAACCAAAGCCCGAAACAGTTACAATACAAATAAAGGTGACAACACCCAATGAAAAAACTATTCCTAAACCTATAATTATTGTTCCACCACGACATCAAGATAATCAAGATACAATTCAAGCAGAATTTCAATTATTATGGCAGCACGAATATACAAAAAGCCAGGGGAAAATTACCAAGATTTCTTTGTTATCATCACCTGATTTAATTCAGATGTTGCAGCAGTCTATATCTACTTTAAAAATACAGGGAGTTAAGTCTAAACTTTTAAGCGGAAAATATGCTAGTTATTCCTTGAGTTATCAACATCCTACAAATCGGCAAAAATTGGGTATGGTTTGGACAGAAGACTCCAATATGACCAGTTTTTATCATGTAATGAATGCTTGTCAAATAGTAATTCAAAAAAATCTCTGTCAAACTATGCACTTAATTCGTGCTGGAGATTTAGGAAAACCAAATCTGGCTGGAAATCAACTCTATAGACAGATTTTTACCAATACTAATCATGTTCATATTAAACCAAGTCTGTCTTCTATTCACTACTTGGCAACATATCAAAGTTTGGTAAATTCTGCCAAATCTCAAGAGTTAGTAATTGGTGGAAAAACGATTAATTTACAAAGACTAGAAACTTTAATTAATGAATCTGAGATATTGAATCAATGTACTTTATTACAGGATTTAGATATTGTTGCTAAATCAAATCGAAAGTCAGAAACAAATGGTAAAGAAGGAAAAGATTTAAGACCTGTTAAAAATTTCCTATTAAATCTCGTGAAAACTCAAGCATTTATGGGAGTACCTACTTTAATTTCACAAGCAGTTAGCCAATTTCCTGATGTGAAAGAAACTGATATTCAATATTTAATTGATCTATTATGTCAAGAAAAGAAAGTTAAGATTATGAACCCAAAAGCTAAATTACCAGATCGATTAATTTGTTTAATTGCTTAAATTCACTTGTTTTTTATAAAATGATCAGCCAATGCACTACCTGACAGAATCTTCTGAAATTTACAAGCAAATTTTCCAACTGTCCCTATCTAAAACTCTATGGATAGATACGGAAATTGCTGATTGGTATACCGATAAACCAAAATTAGCACTAATTCAGGTATTGGCTGATTATACAGACTTAACTGGTGAATTTGCTTATATTTTTGATGTTTTAGATAAACCTGATTTGGCTGCATATTTCATTAACCAAATCATGGTTAATTCCCAAATTGAGAAAGTTTTTCATAATGCTGGTTTTGATTTAAAATATCTAGGAAAAGAACTAGCAGAAAATGTGACTTGTACCTTCAAAATAGCTAGAAAAATCACCAAAGAAGTTTTACAAACTACCAACTTAAAACTAAAAACTCTAGCTGCTGAACTCTGCCATTTTTCTAATGTAGACGCAGAAGAAGGAAAAGGTGATTGGGGAAAACGTCCCCTGAGTCAAAAACAGTTAAACTATGCAGCAATGGATACAGTTTATCTCGCTGCTGTTCATCGTCGCTTACTGGAAATATCCAATCCTGATGTTATGAATCAGATATTTAATATGGTAAATAATAAATCTGAAAACTCTTCTTTAACTCCTACTAAAGTTAGATTAGCTTTTGAGTGTCCGCGACTATTTTATCTAAATCATAATTTTAATTGTAAAGCAATATTCTCTTCTAAAGATACCATTACTGGTATTGGTAATATCTTTCACCAACTAGCGGATAATTTTATTAATTTACTGCTAATTGAACCCAGATTTAAAACTTTATTAAATCCATCTGCAACACAATTAAATGTAGATGAACTAACATCAAAAATTCAACAATTATTCTATCAAATTAAGTTCTTTCCCTATTTACAAAATGCAATTGCAAAAGACGCGAGTAAAGCACCTGTATTACTACAAGTTTGGCAAGGTTTACAAGGATTAATTAAAAAGTTTACTGAATTGTTGATCATCAATCGTCGTTATTGCAGTGCAGAAACGGTTATTCAGAATACTTTTATTTCTGAAGAACGCAGTTTAGAATATTACTTTGATTTACCTAATGGGACAAAACAATTAATTAGAGGTGAGTTTGATTGTCTGGTTTTTAATTTTGAACTTAAACGCCTTTGTATGGTAGAATTTAAAACCTATCAACCTGTAGATTCAGCAGCACAATTAGCGCAAGTTTCTCTCTATAGTTATATGTTATCGAAGCGGAAAAAACCACCTATTGATTCTGCTGTTTATTGTGTTTTACCAGAATTTAAAGAATACAAATATTCTTGGGAACAACTAGAAAATACGGTTCATCAATTAATTCCCTATAAATTATTACAAATGCAACAATGGTTGAGTTGGGAATCTCCCAATCCTAACCCACCACCTGCGACAACTCAACCTCATTTGTGTGAAATTTGCCCCCAACAACAAAAGTGTCAGACTTTTTTTGGTGTTGAATCTAATCATGATCAAAATTCAGATACAGAACCTCCTAGAAAAAAGCCCGAGCCATCTATTAATGCTGATGAAATTGGCGCATCTTTAGTGGCAATTCTAGAATCTTTTAAGGTTAATGTAGATTATTATGGTGCTGATGTAAGTCCGGCATTTATTCGGGTGAAAATTAAACCACATTTAGGTGTGAAAGTTCCTTCAATTTTGAAATTATCCACAGATTTACAAGTACAATTAGGGTTAGAAAATCCCCCTTTAATTGCTCCCCAAGCTGGTTATGTCAGTGTTGATTTACCGCGTCAAGATAGACAAATTGCCAAATTTGAAGATTTTATTCAAAAGCAATTTTTACCCCCAACAGCACCCGTAAAAATTGCTATTGGAGTGGGTATTGATGGGAAGTTGTTAGAGGCTGATTTATCAGATCCGAATACTTGTCATTTTTTGGTTGGGGGAACAACAGGCAGCGGAAAAAGTGAGTTTTTGAGATCCTTACTTCTCAGTTTAATCTATCGTCATTCTCCCCAACATCTTAAAATTGCCTTAGTTGACCCCAAGCGGGTAACATTTCCCGAATTTGAACAAATGTCGTCGTTATATGCACCAGTTGTCAAAGATAGCGATCGCGCCGTAGAATTAATGCAGGAACTAGTTGCAGAGATGGAATCTCGTTATCAGAAATTTGAAAAAGCTAAATGTGCAGATTTAACCACCTATAATCAACGTTCCTCCCCAGCTTTACCGCGTATTGTTTGTATATTTGATGAATATGCCGATTTTATGGCAGAAAAAGAAATTCGCACCATCTTAGAACAAAGTATCAAACGTTTAGGCGCAATGGCAAGAGCCGCCGGTATTCATCTAATTATTTCCACACAACGTCCAGAAGCCAGTATTGTCACCCCAATTATCCGTTCTAACCTACCTGGACGAGTCGCCCTGCGTACCTCCAGCCAAGCAGACTCATGTATTATTCTGGGTGGAAAAGAAACAACAGCAGCCTATTTATTAGGCAAAGGTGATTTAGTTTACCAAGGTGGTTCGCACGGACAACGTCTTCAAAGCTTATTAGCACAAACTATTAAACTACCTTAAAAAGATCCCCGACTTCTCTAAGAAGTCGGGGATCTAAGTAACATAACCAAAGTTAAAATTTATTAGATAATATGAACGCTATATCATTGGGAAAGCGTCAGTAGAGGAATTAAAATGGGATATGTAATTGCAACCGCAAACATGAAAGGTGGAGTCGGTAAAACCACCATTACCGTGAATATAGCCACCTGTTTAGCCAAAAATCACGGAAAAAAGGTACTTGTTTTAGATTTAGATAGTCAAATCAGTGCCACACTGAGTTTAATGTCACCTGTTGATTTTGCCAAACGTCGCAAACAAAGAAAGACATTTAGATATTTACTAGATCAAATTATCAACCCTGAACCAGAGGCAAAATTTACAATTGGGGACATCATTCAACCTCAAATTTGTAACCTGACTGGATTAAACTTATTACCAGGAGACATAGATTTATATGATGAATTTTTGGTTTCAGAAATGCTGCATAATCAATCAGTAGCATTAGGAGAACAGGACTTTGAAACTATCTGGAATCGCTTTGAAAGGGTCTTAATTAGAGATATTTTAGAACCCATACGGAATGAATATGATTTTATTCTTTTAGATTGCGCTCCCGGTTATAATCTCTTGACTCGAAGTGCTTTAGCTACCAGTGATTTCTACATTCTTCCCGCTAGACCAGAACCCCTATCTGTAGTCGGAATTCAACTTTTAGAAAGACGCATTTCCCAATTAAAAGAAAGTCACGAACATGAAGCAAAAATAGATATTAAAATGTTGGGAATAGTCTTTAGTATGTCTAATGCCAATCTCCTGAATGGCAGATATTATAAACAGGTAATGCACCGAGTGGTTGAAGATTTTGGAGTAGATAAAATCTGTCAAGCTCAAATCCCCGTTGATGTTAATGTTGCCAAAGCTGTTGATAGTTTTATGCCTGTTTCTTTACTAAGTCCGAATACAGCAGGTTCTAAGGCATTTATGCAGTTAACTCAGGAATTATTGCAGAAATTGTGAATTAACAACAATACCTTGTCCAAATCGAAAAAAGTCTTGATTTGTAGGTTGGGTTGAGGTACGTTCACGAAGTGTGGCGATAGCTTGCGTGGCGACGTAGGAGCCATAGCCATAACCAAACAAATGCGTCGGGTTGCGCTATCGCTTAACCCGACCTACAAAAAATGGACAAGGTATTGAGGAAGGCAAGAGGCAAGATTGACACTCTCAGGACTAAAGCCACTGAGATTCTTGGTTCAACGAGTCCACTTAACTTAGACCCCTTGCGGTAAAAATATTACCCATTACCAATTACCCATTAAAATCTAAGCAGCGAAATTTCCAGCGACAAATTCCCAGTTCACCAAATTATCTAAGAAATTCTTGATGAATGCAGGACGGGCATTTTTGAAGTCAATGTAATATGCGTGTTCCCAAACGTCAATGGTTAACAGTGCTTTTTTACCATGTGCGAGGGGGTTTTCGGCGTTGGGGGTTTTCATTACTTTCAGAGTACCACCATCATCAACCAACCAAGCCCAACCACTACCGAATTGAGTTGCAGCAGCGTTAGAAAATTCTTCTTTGAATTTGTCGAAACTACCAAAATCCTGATCAATTTTAGCAGCTAATGCGCCTGTAGGAGCGCCGCCACCTGCTGGTTTCAAGCAATTCCAGAAGAAAGAGTGATTCCAAACTTGAGCCGCGTTGTTGAAGATTCCAGCTTTGGTAGAATCACCAAAAGCGATTTGAATTACTTCTTCCAAAGACTTGTGAGCTAATTCTGTACCATCAACAAGCTTATTCAAATTATCTACATAAGCTTTATGATGCTTACCATAGTGATATTCAAAGGTTTCAGCCTTCATGCCATAGGATTCTAAAGCATCAGAAGCAAAAGGTAAAGCTGGTTGGGTAAATGCCATTTTGTGAAATCCTCTTTCTTTTTACTGTTTTCTAGTTGAAAGCTATTGCCATAGCTAGGCAAATTACAGGTTTCGTATTTAGTAAGCCCTACTTAATCCTGCAATACAAAACTTAACATTGTCATTCTACTACCAAAGTGAAAATTACCACCAGTTAGTTTATAAACAAAGCAAATTTCATCTATTTAGACCAAACTCCTAACTATGGGATAGCCGCTGGTTGTAATGGCTAATGATTTGTGCTGCTACTTCAGAAGCAGTTAAACCGTCGGTTTGGAGTTCAATGGCATCAGCCGCTTTTTGCAAGGGGGAGACTTTCCGGGTGCTATCTTTGAAGTCGCGTTCAGCAATCTCCTGTTCTAGTTGTTCTAAACTCAAGATTGAACCTGTTTTTTGAAAGTCTTGCTGACGACGACGCGCTCTTTCACCGACAGAAGCGGTTAAGAAGATTTTGATTTCCGCATCTGGGAAGACGTGAGTGCCTATGTCTCGACCTTCTGCTACTAACCCCCCGCGTTGTCCCCAACTTTGCTGCTGTTTGACCAAGGCTTGACGCACTGCACTTTGGGCAGCGATCGCCGATACTAGAGATGTTACCTCAACTGTGCGAATTTTTTGAGTGACATCAATATCATTAATCTGGACTCTCACGGGAGTTTGCAGACTTTGACTGGGAGCGAGTTCAATTTTGCAGCGAGTGGCTAATTCCGCCACAGCACAATCGTCATCAATGGTAATTCCCTGTTCCATGACTAGCCAAGCGATCGCCCGGTACATAGCACCAGTATCTAAGTACACCAAACCTAATTCCTGGGCTACTTGACGAGCCACAGTAGATTTACCAGCACCAGCCGGACCATCAATAGCAATGATCGGTTGGCGTAATCCATCATTGCCATCGCGCAAAATCGTATTATCAATTAACCTTGTAGAGCCAAGACGAGCAGCGATCGCCAACATTCCTTCATCCTCAACTTTTTCTAAAAACATCAACGTATTCGGTTCAACCAATTCAATATATTCCAAGCTGATATTGCTAACTTTTGCGATTTCTTGCCGCGCCAATGCTATCAGTTCACCACTGTCACAAACGCCAGCCCGAAACGCCGCTTCAGCTTGCCGTAAACCTTTAAATAACACAGTTGCTTGCTCTTTTTCTGTAGCCGTCAAATATTGATTACGAGAACTTAAAGCCAAGCCGGACACTTCCCGCACCGTAGGACAAGCAACAATTTCTACTGGCAAATTTAAATCAGCTACTAACCGTTTAACAATTGCCAGTTGTTGACCATCCTTTTGTCCAAAGTAAGCTCGGTCAGGTTGTACCAAATTAAAAAGCTTGGTAACAATCGTTGCCACACCTTGAAAATGACCACTCCGAAAATTACCACACAAGCTAGATATCATATCAGATGGAGGGATCACTTGCGTCACCTGAGTTTCTGCTATATTCTTCCCCGGTACACCAATTTCTTCCGGAGTTGGGGCAAAAATCACATCAACTCCCGCCTGTTCACAAAATTCTCGGTCTTGTGCCAAAGTGCGAGGATAGCGTTGATAGTCCTCATTGGGTCCAAATTGCAGAGGATTGACGAAAATACTCACAATTACCGTCGAATTTTCCTGTCTAGCCCGTTTAATCAAACTTAAATGCCCCTGATGTAAACCCCCCATAGTTGGCACTAAACCAACTGCTGTGGGATACCAACTGGTTTGTTCATCAAGTCCTAGATCATCTGGTAGCCTCAGATGGCTTTGCCAGCGATGACGATTTAAATAGCAGCGTAAAGCTGCAACTGTTGTCAGCACACGCACAAAATACCCCTAGTTTCTATCCTTTCCCCCGTTAGTGTATATCTGATAGCGCAGCCTGGCGCAAAGGATAATTGGGAGATAAAATAGAAGAACCAGGGGAATTTAATCGTGAAAAGCGAAAACAGAGTCGGAACTAGGAAACGGGTTATTTTCCTAAAACCTCAAGACTAACTGGAGCAACACCACTGCTGATCATACCCAATATCCGCGCAGCACCAGCGGAAAGGTCAATAATTCGACCCCGGATGAAAGGTCCTCGATCATTGATTCTGACAACCACAGAACGACCATTACGGGTGTTAGTGACACGGATTTTTGTTCCCATCGGTAAGCTACGATGAGCCGCAGTTAATCCTTCGGGATTATATCTTTCACCACTAGCGGTTTTATTACCAGAACCATCATATCCATACCAAGAAGCCATCCCTTGGAAACTGAGATTGACATTACCGAAGGCAATCTTCCGGGGTAGACTAGCACTAGAAACTGATTTACTAGCGGGTAAGTTAGCAATTGTCTGAATAGGAGATGCGTTGCCGATTAGTCTCCGCAGTCTGTTAGTTGCTTGTAAGGCATCTTGGGCAAGATTTTCTGTGGTATCTGCTAATCTAGTACCTTCATTGACTTCTACCAGTTCTTGACCGTCAATGGTAATGGTGTAGCGATCCACTGACGGTTGTTTACGGAAGAAGCCTTTTTTATTGGCTTTATTGTTAATTACGGAATTATCCGCTGTTTTCCAACTGACAGTAATCTTGCTTGCATCTACATTGTTTTGGATCAGTTCGTTAATTCTAGCGGCAATCACACTAGCTTTCTGAATTGGATCATTGTCAATAGAGCTAACTTGTTTGTTAAAATTGATTGTATTACCAGCATTGCTAAAACTGGCAACTTTCGCTGTATTGGTAGCAACAAGAGAGTCAGGATTGATATTCTCATTATTGCCAATCACTCCAACCTTAGTTTTGTTGTTAGTAACTGGGGTAGAACCCAAAAAAGTCAGAACAGGAATGTCCCGAACATAAAGAGTAGCTGCTTGTAAACCTTTAATACTGTGAGGATGAATCCTAGTAATCACAGCATCTGAGGTTGAGTTTTCTGTTGGGGATTGGTATTCTCCCACTTTGACTGCATCACTGATAGATGATGCTTGCCTAGTTGGGGAACTTTCCTCACTGGTTTGAGTTCGACCAACTGAGGGTAAACCCAAAACGGCCAGAATTACGGCAACTGTAGTCCACAAATGTCTTTGATTCATGCGTCCGATTTTAAAGCGACTGTAGAACTTAAGTTTTCTGATTAGCGGGTTTTTCACCTTGTGAACAGTGACTTTCGCTGGAAACTTGAACCCGTTCCGCTTTCACTTTGTGTTTTGTAACTCGAATACATTAACATGAATTTTCGAGCTTGGGGATCAGGGTTTTAGCGGAAGTCTGAAGGATATGGCTAAATTTATAGTTGAGTTTAAGCTTGTAAACCGTTTTCAAGTCAGGATTTTGGCTATGTAACGTTTTTTTTAAGATTTCTATATTTTCTTCGAGAAACTTCATATTAAGCGATCGCCCAATTTAACCATTACTACCTAACATTTATTCTCAGTAGTTGTAAATTCTGAAGTATCGAAAAATCATCCAGTCACTTGGTGTTTAGATGAAATTTTACTGCCAATAGTTGACTCTTCAAAAGATATCACCAGCCTAAACATAATCTAGACAAAGATTAAATTGTCAAAATACTTGGACTCTTTTCGCCCAATACATGGTTTTTTATCTACATTTTTAGTAAGTAAATATATTTAAAATGTCTACATAATTAGTTGCAATTAAAACAATTACTGTCAAGCAATAACAGTGATTTATTTCCAGTAAGTATTTATTCTTATCCCCAAATAAAAAATTAATGAGACCATAGAAAAATGGCATCAAACGCGCACAAATGCACTTATTAAGTATATAAGAATACATACTTACTTGTTGTTATGGAGTAAAATCAGTAATCAATTTTATATCAAGCTATTAAACATACATATAATTCGGAAAATACAGAAATGTTATCATCAGCACTTTTAGGCATTTTCCAAAACTTGTATTGCCAGTATAAATCCCTGAAAGATGGTGTAGTCGCTAACTATAACTCGAACTCGCCAAAGAAAATTCAGTCTATAACGCCTGAAACCCTTGCAGATACCACTTGTGTGTACACCGTAGCCTAAAAGGAGAGGGAAAAGGAATAATATTTAATACTGGAGAGGCTTTGAACTTGTTCTTTGTATGATAAAAAAGTCCAGCTTTTAGCCGTTTTGAGTATAAATAGGGTTTGCTGAAAACTAATTACAGCAGGAGTCATCAGATTTTGGATTTACGATTTTGGATTTTGGATTGACTCCAACAAACAAGTGTGGAGCTTGAGGATTTTAGATTGGCGAAAGCGTTGCGTACGCAGCGCAGCGAGTATTTTTGATTAATTCCCCCCTGAAGGGGCGGGGCTTGTACCGAAAATTCCCAATCCAAAATCTAAAATCTAAAATCTAAAATTTTTCGGTCAGGAGTCAGGAGTAAAACTGTTCGGTACAGTTAACCGTTTCCATGTCAGTTCTTTACCAACCTCATCCCATTTCCAACGTAATAAGTGGGCGGGTTGTTGGGCGGCAACTTTCGGTAAGTTGATAGCTTGCCTGGGTGCGTCTGTAGCGAGGCTAATGGCGGTTTCTAAGTCACAAATTCCCCATTTTACTAGATTTTGAACTCCAGTTAATAATGGTAGGGTTGTTCCTGATAAAGTGCCATCTTGTAATCTGGCTGTACCGTTGATAACTTCTATTTGTCGGGTATCCCAAGGATAGATGCCGTCAGGTAATCCTAATGGTGCAAGGGCATCACTGACAATAAATAACCTTTCACTGGCACGCAGAAGAATTTTTAAGATCATTGGGGTAACGTGCTGACCATCAGCGATGAAAGCACAAAACACATCAGGATTGTTCATGGCTGCGCCTAATAAGCCCGGTTCGCGGTGGTGTAGGGGTGGCATGGCGTTGAAGGCATGAGTGATCATGGTTGCGCCTTGGGTAAAGGCTTGTTGGGCTTCTGTGGCTATGGCTTGTGAATGTCCTAAGCTGACGGTGATTCCCAAGGAACGCAAATAAGGAATGACTTTACCTGTGGTGTCTAATTCTGGTGCGAGGGTGATAACTTTGACGATATGGGCATAATCTCCTAATACCCGTTTAACTTGATCTATGGTAAGGGGAAGAAGATATTCGGCTGGATGTGCGCCGCGTTTGTAGTAGTTTAAAAATGGACCTTCTAAATGGACTCCGAGAATTTGGGCGGAGGTTGGAGAATTGGGGGTATAATTGGCGAGAATGGCGAGCGATCGCTGAATATTTTCGATGGAGGTTGTCACTAGGGTGGGTAAATAACCGTCAACTCCTGCTTCCCACAGAAATGAAGAGATTTTTGGCAGCATGGAGGAATTTTCCGCTGTTAATTCCGGGAAGGCTAATCCTAGTCCACCATTGATTTGTAAATCCACACCACCTAAAGAAATCCAGTCTCCAGCTACATCTAAAATTTGTAAGTTTTGTGGTACAACTTTTTCCCATGCTGTGTTCATGGGCATAATTTCCTCGATTATGCCTGCTTGGTTAACTAAGATTCTTTGTAAATCTTGATAACCGGGGATTCTTACGTTGATAATATCTACATTTGCCAGCATGGTATTTTTGTCATTGGTCATTGGTCATTGGTCATTAGTCATTGGTCATTGGTCATTGGTCATTAGTCATTGGTCATTGGTCATTGGTCATTGGTCATTGGTCATTGGTCATTAGTCATTGGTCATTAGTCATTGGTCATTGGGAATAGATAGAAATTTATTCTCTCCCCGCACCCTGTTCCCTGTTCCCTGTTCCCTAAATTATATGAGTCTTGAAGTTGGTATTATCATGGGTAGTGATTCCGATTTGCCTACAATGAGGGATGCGATCGCTATTTGTGAAGAATTTGGTATTGTAGTTGAAGTTGCCATTGTCTCTGCCCATCGTACCCCAGAACGGATGGTTGAATATGCTAAAACTGCACATCAACGCGGTATCAAGGTAATTATCGCTGGTGCTGGTGGTGCGGCACATCTCCCTGGTATGGTAGCATCTTTAACTCCTTTACCTGTGATTGGTGTTCCCGTCGCTACTCGGAATTTACAAGGTGTGGATTCTTTATATTCTATAGTGCAAATGCCAGCAGGAATACCTGTTGCTACCGTCGCTATTGGGAATTCTAAAAATGCTGGACTTTTAGCGGTACAAATTCTTGCTACTCACCAACCAGAATTACTCGAAAAAGTGCAAGATTATCGGCAAAGTCTTTGTAATATGGTCATGGAAAAGCAAGCGAAACTAGACCATCTGGGATATGAAAAATATTTACAACAATAGATATTTACACATCTTACATCAGGCGGTTATAAAGCGCATATATACAGGCAAAACCCACACTATGGCTAACGCCACGCTACGCTATCGGAAAGTGTTACAGTGAGCTTGCGATGCCCTGAGCAGTTCGACAAGCTCACTGTCAGACCTGTCGAAGGGTCGAACTGCTCAGTGACCACCTTCGTGGGTTAAAATTTATTAGTCCGCTTGCGCGGACTTAGTTCGTGTAGCCGCGAATTATATTCGCCAGGACTTAGTGCAAAATATAAATATTCACATAACTCCATATTAAGTCGTGAACCCTCCCATCAACACCTCAGCCCAAACCCAAAATCGCAAAGCAGATCATATCCGCATCTGTTTAGAAGATAATGTCCAATCTCCAACAATTACCACTGGGTTAGAAAAATATCGCTTTACTCATGCTTGTTTACCGGAAATTGATGGTAAAGATATTGATGTGAGTACGACATTTTTAGGAAAACATCTCCATGCACCTTTGTTAATTTCCTCCATGACAGGAGGTACAGAACAAGCGGGAATTATTAACCGTCGTTTGGCTGAAGTTGCCCAAGCATACAAATTAGCAATGGGTGTAGGATCTGTAAGAGTAGCAGTGGAAAAACCTCAAGTTGGCAATACTTTTGCTGTTCGTAAATATGCGCCAGATATTCTCCTCTTTGCTAATTTAGGCGCGGTACAGCTTAATTATGAATATGGCATTGATGAATGTTTGCGAATTATTGATCTGGTCGAAGCTGATGCTTTGATTTTACATATTAACCCTTTGCAGGAATTCATTCAACCCAGGGGTGATACTAATTTTCATGGATTACTTGACAAAATATCTAACTTGTGTAACAACTTACCAGTTCCCGTAATTGCCAAAGAGGTGGGTAATGGAATTTCCGCAACTATGGCAGAAAAACTGATAGCTGTGGGAGTGCAAGCGATTGATGTGGCTGGCGCTGGTGGTACATCTTGGGCAATGGTTGAAAGTGAACGGGCAGAAACAGCCTTACAGCGGCGGTTGGGGCAAACATTTGGGGACTGGGGGATACCCGCAGCCGATTGTATTGCCAGTATTCGGGAGCATGATCCCGATGTTCCCTTAATTGCTTCTGGGGGCTTACGCAATGGTTTAGATGTGGCTAAAGCGATCGCACTTGGGGCTGATATTGCTGGTTTGGCAATGCCCTTTCTCAAAGCAGCGGCAGTATCGGAAGCGGCTGTAGTAGAATTGACAGAGGTTTTAATTGCCGAAATCACCACTGTATTATTTTGCACTGCTAATAGCAGCCTGTATAAATTAAAGCAGTCTCAGAGTTTACAGCGTATACAATAGAAAAAGGTTATTTTCCGGTCATTACTTTGGCATTAATGACTAATAACTAATGACTAATAACTAATAACTAATAACTAATGACTAATTTTCTTAAACAAACCTTAGCAAGTTTAATTGGTAGTTTACTAGGACTGACAATTTTTTCTGGAGTCAGTACACTGGGATTCTTATTAATATTAATTGCGCTTGCTAGTTCTCAAAGTTCAGCCCCAATAGTCAAAGATAAGTCAGTTTTAGTTTTCGACTTGTCTATGAAAATCACCGATAGTGAACCTAATTCCAGCCAATTTTTGGAAAAAACTTTTAGCGGTGTTCAAGAAAATAACATCACACTGCGGAAAGTTGTGGAAACATTAGATAAAGCCGGACGTGATCAAAATATTGTGGGTATTTATATAGATGGAACTAATGCTAATAGTGCAGTTGGTTATGCTTCCTTGAAAGAAATCCGTCAAGCATTAGAAAAATTCCGTAAAACTGGCAAAAAAATTATTGCCTATAGTACAGATTGGAGTGAAAAAGAATATTATCTCAGTTCCGTAGCCAATCAAGTTATAGTTAATCCTATGGGAGCAATGGAAATGAACGGTTTAAGTTCACAACCAATGTTTTTAGCGGGGGCATTTGAAAAATACGGCGTTGGTGTGCAGATAGTGCGGGTGGGTAAATTTAAGGGTGCAGTAGAACCGCTAATGCTCAATAAACTCAGCCCAGAGAACCGGGAACAAACCCAGAAATTGTTAGATGATGTGTGGGGAGAGTGGCGGAAATCTGTAGGTGCAAGCAGAAACATTCTACCGCAGAAATTGCAAGCGATCGCTAATAGTAAATCAATTTTAGAAGCCACAGAAGCTAAATCTAACAGTCTAGTAGATACAATTGCTTATGAAGATCAAGTATTCACAGACTTAAAAAAATTAACTGGTAACAGTGAAAAAGATAAAACATTCACAAAAATCAGCTTAGGTGATTATGCCGAAGTTCCCGGAAAATCTTCAAATTCAGACAATCAAATTGCCATTGTTTATGCAGAAGGAGAAATAGTTAACGGTAGCGGTGACGAAGGACAAATTGGCGGTAATAACTTTGCGAAAATATTCTCAAAAATTCGCCAAAATGATCAAATCAAAGCAGTAGTTTTAAGAATTAATAGCCCTGGTGGTAGCGCTACCGCAGCCGAAATCATGCAGCGAGAAATCAAATTAACTCGTCAAATTAAACCCGTCATTGTTTCTATGGGAGATATAGCTGCTTCTGGTGGCTATTGGATTGCAAGTGATTCCAACCGCATTTTTGCCCAACCTAATACCATTACAGGTTCTATAGGTGTCTTTGGCGTATTATTTAATGGTCAAAAACTAGGCAATAATAATGGCATAACTTGGGATAGCGTGAAAACGGCTCAATATGCAGATCAACAAACCATTTCCCGTCCTAAATCACCTCAAGAATTAGCAGTTTATCAACGCAGTGTTAACCGCATTTATAATCTATTCTTGCAAAAAGTTTCCCAAGGACGGAAAATTCCAACTGCAAAAGTAGCAGAAATCGCCCAAGGACGAGTTTGGTCAGGAACAGCAGCCAAACAAATCGGTTTAGTTGATGAAATTGGTGGTTTAAATGCAGCCATTGAATATGCAGCTAAACAAGCAAAATTAGGAACTGATTGGGAAATACAAGAATATCCCAGAGTTAGTACATTTCCAGAACGCTTATTTGGTAAAAAATTAGATGAAATAAAAGCCAAATTAGGCATAGAAAAAACCCAAACTAAAAACTCAAACCCCTTAATAAATGAACTAGAAAAATTCCAACAGGAAATCAAAACCTTGCAAACAATGAATGATCCCCAAGGGATTTATACCCGCTTACCAATTAACTTGAAAATTGAATAGGAAATATAGAATTTACGAGTCTAATGAACTACAAATTTATCTGCGTTCATTTGCGTCTATCCTCTGCCATCTGCGTTTAATTCTTGCTCATTATACCTGACTTGAATGGGAATTTTCATAATTAAGAATTATCTCAGGTAGGGACACAAAGGTAAGAATGTCTGAACCAGGTTTTATCATCGTGATTGGGTTGATGAAATTTGGGAATTTTTTCTATCATCCTGTAAATTCTTAAATCCTGTAAATCCTGATTCAGACAAATTAATCCTACTGAAAACGATAATTGCGATAGCCACGTTCACCATTCGCATCTCTTATGGATAAACCCGTAGGAATAGCATTACCTTGAGGATCTACTTTTACTCTGACTAAAATTGGTTGTTGTCTACCATTTCTGGTTTCCTGAATTTGCGAAATATCCTCATTAATTTGTTGTCTTTGTTCTTCAGGAATGAAATAGTTTTCCAACCCATAATTAATCAAACCGTCTTGATAATTACCTTTTAACGCTACCTGATTATTAGATAAGGAAACAGGACGATTACTAATTACCCGAATAGGTTTCCAAGACTGAAGTTCATTTCTATCAAAAGATTGTCGTTCTTGCAAAATTAAGTATAAGATACTCCCTTGAGAAATTTGTCTACCCCTGCGGGAATTTCTTCGCAACCAATCATTCCAACCCGGTAATCTTCTCAAAGTTTCAGGACGGGAAATATTATAATCTAAGTTCAATGAAGAACCCCGGACAACATCATTAGAATCTACAGGCAGGGTTTGCAAAATTACTGTCTTACCCGTCACATCCGTATACATTGCCTGAGAAGGTACAGCCAGAATTAAGCCTAATTGAACCAATAAAGGGGCAATTAATCGCCAAATCGGTAAAGGTTTATTAGCCTTCTGTTCTGTAGCCCTGAGATAATCCCGAAATGTCAGTTTTTCGGAAAATTCCATTTCTGGATTTAAGGTTTTTTTTGATTCAGGGAAGTCATTTTTCATGGGATTAATTTAGTTAGTAATTGGTAATAGATAATAGGGAAAAATACTTTTCCCATTCCTGCTAATTTTTCGATAGGAATTTATCCGCAGAGATTTATATCCCACGTTCCGCACCCTTAACTGTCACACAACGAAAATTGGTCGTTTGGAGATTTGAGATTGGCGAACTGCTTGCAGCAGCGCTTCGCTATGTAAAATTTCCAGGGTTTTGTATAAAAATTATCCTTTGAGGTATTCAAAAATCCGAAATTACCGATTGTGACACCTGGGGGTGCGGAAGGTGGGTTTAACTGCTGCATTCTTCCTCATGAATATGTCTTAATTTTGATTGAGAATTATCCTATTACTTTCTACTCGGGTAATCACCTCCACTATTGCCTCTGTTATCCCTCTCCCTATCTCTATCTCTATCTCTACTGTCGTTAGTGCCTCCACTACCACTCCGATAATCACTGCCACTATTGCTTCTGTTATCACCTCTACTGTCGTTAGCGCCTCCACTACTACTTTTATTCCCGCTATTCCCGCTATTCCCGCTATTCCCACTACCACCGCTATTCCCGCTATTCCCACTACCACCGCTATTCCCGCTATTCCCACTACCACCGCTATTCCCGCTACCACCGCTATTCCCGCTACCACCGCTATTCCCACTACCACCGCTATTACTAGTTTTAGAAGTAGTAAAGCGACGTTCAAACCAAAGTCCGGCGGCAATGAGGGAATAACCGCAAATACCAAATACTAAAGCCCGGAAAAGAACCTCAGTATTATATTCTAAAACCCGGCTGATAATTTGCAGGGTAAATAATAAAATACCACACCAAAATGCGTTCCTTTTTCGTAACTTCAAACCTTCTTGAACTAATCCCCAGGCTAATATTGCCAATAAAACATTGAAGATGAAAATGCCTAGTTCAGTAGTTCTGGTGATAGCTTGATGCCAAAAAGGAGTAATCAGAATAAACCCTAAAAAAGTAGTAATAATGCCAATTCTGAAAAATACTTCCCGTCGAAGTGGACTATTGCTTTGACGAATTAGAAATAACCATTGCAAAACTGCTAACCCGCTGAGAATCCCTAAATCAATAATTGGCAAAGATGGCGATATATTCGATAAATTATTAGTTGAATCGAAGGGATTGAAAAATGATAAACTGCCACTAGAATCTATAGATTCCCATTGAGAACGAAAAGACAAAAGATAAAAAACTACCCCAAAACAGGTTAAGCCTAAATTACGTGCCAGAGGTTGAAATAACCGATAATTAACTGTGGGGAAAAGTAAATCGTCATAACTCCAAAGTAAGGCAGGTGGTAAAGCCAAAGCAAAGGAAGCTATCCAAGAAACTGCATCAGAAAATGTTAAGAGTGGTAAAGGTCTGAGATTATATTGCAAAGATATAATAAATGCCACAACTCCCATGCCAAAAATCCACCGGGATCTGCAAATATAAGCTAAAGGGACAAACAGTAACCATGATAGTAAGGGCATATGGCGAATAGCTAACCGCGCCCAAGTCACTTCCCCGGATTCAGATCCTAAATTACCAATTCCTATCCAGTAACCGATTTGAATGAGGACAATAGCCATAATTCCCAAAGAGTTGAGAGAAAGACTGTAAGCCATGACTAACACCCCAAAACCCCAAGCTAAAAATAACTCAGAAGCTGAACCGCTAATATTGAAGATTTGCCCCATTAACATGAGGGTTGCCCCTAAAATAAAAGCACTGAGAATTAACAATGCTTCTCCGATTACTCTTTTACCTTCTTGAGATTTTTTACCTTGATTTGTGGTAAGTGTAGGTTCTCTCCAAGTTAAAAACCCAGTAATGGCTGTGGAGAGAAATAAACTCATTAACAAGATAAACTTAACGTCCCGTGACCAGCCCTGCCAATTTGCACCCACAAGGGTCATTAAACCTAAGCCTAATAGTAAACCACCGATGACAATGGCAATGACACCAAAACTATCACGGGTAGATTCTTCTATCTTATTAAATTGATGCCGCTTGGCTATTTGGTCATACTGGGAAGAACTAATAATGCCTTCGTCTCGCCAACGTTGTGATTCTTGGCGCAGTTTTTGCTGAAAATTGTTAAATATCATGACCTCTCCGGTACATAAGTGTAATACCAAATCTAAAATCCTAATTTGGGTAAGCATTCAGCTATCAGTAGTCAGCAAAGAGGAGGAATAGCAAAAACAAGGAAGTGTTGATTTCCTTTAAGTTACGACGGTTTAATTACCTATATTTCAGATTTGAAAGCTAATAGCTGACGGCTGACGGCTGAATGCTTAAATATCGGTCAATGCCTTTTTAGTATGCAGCCAAATATATTGATTGCATTGTTCTCATGTAACAGTTTCTGTTCTGATTTAATTTGGTAGAAATTAATATGGAAAAAGCTTCTAATTTATTGCTTAAAGTTACGCGACAGTTATTTACAAATGTAGATGAACAAACAAAGTTTATAGATGCTTTAGTTCATCCCCAACCTTTTGCACCTTGCATTCTTTGGTGTCAAAACAAACCAGAGGTTTTGCCTTTTTCAGTGCAAACTCCAACACATTGGCAACCGCATTTTGTAGACCGTTTATCTTTGGGAGAAAAACCTGGTAAGCATTCTCTCCATGAACAAGGATATTTTTACTGTTTAGATTTTTCTTCGGTATTTTCTGCTTCTGTTTTGTTGGCAATTCCCGAATCAATATCTGTGGTTTTTGATATGTGTGCTGCCCCTGGTGGTAAAAGTGTGTTTGCCTGGAAGGCTTTAAGACCTGATTTGCTAATTACTAATGAGGTAATTGGTAAGCGGTTAGGAATGCTGATTTCTAATTTAAAACGTTGTCAAATTAAACCCAGTGGGGTAGTAAATAGAGATTCAAGTATTTTTGCAGAATTGTTGCCGGCTTCGAGTAATTTAGTGCTGGTTGATGCCCCTTGTACTGGGCAATCTCTATTAGCTAAAAATGAGAAAGCACCGGGATGTTTTCACTCAACTTCAATTAATAAAAGTGCCAATCGTCAAAAACGCATTATTGCTAATTCTGCCCAAGTTGTTGCCCCTCAAGGTTATTTAGCATATATGACTTGCACCTATTCCCCTGAAGAAAATGAGCAGGTTTGTGAATGGTTTTTGGAACGGTTTCCTCATTTTCAAGCTGTGAAAGTTGATCATTTATCTACTTTTCAATCTCGTTTAACTAGCATTCCTTGTTATCGGATGTTTCCGCAATATCGGTTGGGTGCGGGTGCGTTTACGGCGTTGTTTAAAAATATGATGGAAGGTGATGCGAAGAGGGTCGATTTAGAGTCTATGTCTGCTATGTGGAGATATCGAAGTATGTAGTGTTCTTTGATTCTCTCCGAATAAAGCCCACCTGCGTGTGATTTACAGTGTCAGTAGGACTAATATTTAGTCTTTAATGATTGGGTAAGACGTGCTGATACTAAAGATTACTATAATTTCAATGTAGCCACACAAAGTAACTTTAGTCTAAATTTAACGTCTAAACTCCAGTCAATATAGTGGCGACACTAACTACAGTTTGTCCATAAGGTTTGATAATTTTGACGTTCTTGTTCTGCACGTTGACATTCCTTTTCTGCACGTTGATTTAATTCCAGAGATGTGAAAAACTTCCGCCCTTCAGGATAATAAATTTCTAAATTATCTGCTGTTAATTCAAACCGTATTCCTAAACGGGGACTTACCCAATTATTGATTTCTTCAATCTCTTATAGCCATGCTTGTTCAAGAATAAAACCTGTTAATTCGATTTTGTCTGGATTATAAACATAGTATTCTTCCACGCCATGACGTTGATAAAAAAGGAGTTTCTTTGCGATTTCTTGACTACGATTTCCTGGAGATAGAATTTCAAATACTACTTGAGGTGCAATATTTTATTCCCATTGTTTGTAAGAACCTCTTTTACCTTTTGGTCTACCGAAAATCACCATAACATCAGGTGCTTGACGAGTTTTTACACTTCCCTTAACTGGATACCAAAGTAAATCACCTGCGATGAAAACATCATTTTCTGATGCAAATAATATTTCTAAATTTTCTTTAATTTTAACTATCCATTCATAATGTTCTGTATTATCAGCCATGGGACTTCCATCACTATCAGGGTAGATGATTTCTGGTTTGGTTTCCGGTGTGAGTTGTTGTACCATTTCTGTAGCTCCATTTTACCCAAGGTAAATAAATTTTTTAACTTGACAGTGGCACTTATGAATCTATTGGTAATTATATGTGAACTATGTGAACTACCTACACTGATCTGACGGTACAGTGTGGACTTCCTGTCCAACAGAAAGCGTAGTAGTAGATTTCTTTCTTCCTCTATTACAAAAGAAGGGAACAGGGAACAGATAAGAAACAAAAGTTGCTGAGTTTAAAGCTCAGTCAAAAAAAAGATGTTTTTTAAGATGCGTAGCACGAAAAAAACAGTGTCATTATTTCAATCTCATGTTTTTAAACATGAGTTTTTCCTGTTCCCTGTTGCCCGTTCCCTCTGACCGCCTCTCTTCGAGAAGGCGAGGGGGTTCTGCTATTTTAGCTAAAACGTGCCAGGAATTGCTATGCTAAGACTATAATAACTATTAAGGAAACAATGCGATCGCCTACTCTGACCCCGACAATGACTGCTTTTCCCTTGGCTGCTGTGGTTGGTCAAGAAGCCATTAAGATAGCCTTACTTTTGACAGCAGTTGATCCCGTTTTGGGGGGTGTGGTAATTGCAGGTCGTCGTGGTACGGCTAAATCTGTGATGGCGCGTGCTATTCACGCTTTGTTACCACCTATTGAAGTTGTGAAAGGTTCTGTTAGCAACTGTGACCCCAATCACCCCGAAGAATGGGATGATAAACTTCTGGCTGAACAAAGACAAGACATAGAAACGGAAATTATCCCTGCACCTTTTTTGCAAATTCCTCTGGGGATTACGGAAGACCGACTCTTAGGTTCTGTGGACGTGGAACAGTCGGTTAAACAAGGTGATACAATTTTTCAACCGGGGTTACTGGCTACAGCTAATCGAGGTGTGCTGTATGTAGATGAAATCAACCTATTAGATGACCAAATTAGTAACCAACTTTTATCGGTATTATCGGACGGACGGAATCAAATTGAACGGGAAGGAATTAGTTTTCAACATCCCTGCAAACCGTTGTTTATTGCCACCTATAACCCAGAAGAAGGGGCGCTCAGGGAACATTTACTTGATAGAATAGCGATCGCCCTATCAGCAGACGGAGTTCTGGGTATAGATCAAAGAGTACAGGCAGTTGAACAAGCGATCGCCTATTCCAAATCTCCCTCAGAATTTCTCCAACAATACAGCGAAGACATAGACTCCCTCAAAACCCAAATCATCCTGGCACGGGAATGGTTAAAAGAAGTTACCATTACCCAAGAGCAAATTGCATATCTCGTCAATGAAGCCATTCGCGGAGGTGTAGAAGGACATCGTGCAGAACTATTTGCAGTCCGCGTAGCCAAAGCCGCAGCAGCCTTAGAAGGACGAAACAGCGTCACCGCTGAAGATCTACGTCGCGCAGTCGAGTTGGTGATAGTTCCCAGAACCACCATAGTGCAGACACCACCCCCAGACCAACCACCACCACCACCCCCACCACCACAAGAAAATCAAGACGAGTCGGAATCAGAAGAAAAACAAGAGGAAGAACAGGAAGAAGACAAAGAAGAAGAACAGGAACAGCAAGAACCCCCAGACATTCCCGAAGAATTTATCTTTGATCCAGAAGGGGTAATTCTTGACCCAGAAGTGCTGTATTTTACCCAAATGGCACAACGGCAAGGTAAATCTGGTAGTCGTAGTATTATCTTCTCCGACGACCGGGGACGTTACATCAAGCCGATGATTCCCAAAGGTAAAGCTAGAAGAATCGCCGTAGATGCCACACTGCGAGCCGCAGCCCCGTATCAAAAATCACGTCGCGCTAGACAACCTGATAAAAAGGTGATTGTTGAACAGGGAGATATCCGTTCTAAGCGGTTGGTGAGAAAAGCCGGCGCATTAGTGGTATTTGTGGTGGATGCTTCTGGTTCAATGGCTTTAAATAGGATGCAATCTGCAAAAGGTGCGGTAATGCAGCTTTTAACCGAAGCCTACCAAAACCGGGATCAAATCTCTTTAATCCCCTTCCGAGGAGAACAAGCAGAAGTTTTATTACCTCCTACCCGTTCCATTGCTTTAGCCAAAAATCGCTTAGAAAGATTGCCCTGCGGTGGTGGTTCACCCCTCGCACATGGTTTAACTCAAGCCGTGCGGGTGGGGATAAATGCCCAAATGGGTGGGGATATCGGACAGGTTGTTATTGTGGCAATTACTGATGGTCGTGGTAATATTCCTTTAGCTCGTTCTTTAGGAGAACCCATAGAACCGGGTGAAAAGCCAGATATCAAAGCCGAGTTATTAGATATTGCAGCCAGAATTCGGGCTTCAGGGATGCAATTGTTGGTGATTGATACGGAGAGCAAATTTGTATCAACGGGCTTTGCTAAAGAATTGGCGAAAACAGCCGGAGGTAAATATTATCACCTACCCAAAGCGACCGATAAAGCGATCGCCGCGATGACTAGGGGAGCGATCGCAGATATGAAAGCCAAGTAAGTTGACAAAAAATTAATTGTTCGTAGTTATGGTTTGGGATTTCTCACGAAAAATATCCCCATAAATGTAGGGGTAAAGCAAAAGCTCATTGGTGTCAACTTAACGTACAGTAAATTGTCATCAAACCTGGAACAAGAACCCCACCCCCAACCCCCTCCCCGCAAGCGATGAGGGGGCTAAGATGTACCTTATATGATTGGAAATCGCTGTAAACAACAAATCAAACAGAAATTCTATTCGTCAGGGGTTAAATTGACTCGGTGACTCCTTTTTTTACCATTTTTCCGCCCAATAGATAATTTCTAAAGATGTCACATCAATTGCGACTCCATGACTATTACCATGATTCCATTTTGCGCCCGGTTGGCTTTTATCTTCGGCTTTTAATACCAATATTTCATAACTGCTAGGAAAGGTTTCTATTTCTGAATCGCTAGTATAAAAAAAGGTTGGGTTGCATCTGGCTTGTAGATTAATATCCCAACCTTTAAAACAGAAGTCCTGATAGTTTTGAATCTAGCTTGAGTTAGATTGACAAAAAAATTTTGATTTGGTTAAATCGATGACAAATTTAAAAAGAACCAATGATCATTCCTGCCAAAATTAGAAAACCAATCCAGACGTTTTGACGAAATATTTCCCCATAGGCAGGATGAGGTATTTCTGGCTGTTGTAAGCGGATAATTTGCCAAATCCAAGCAATGGTAGCGAGGATTAAACTGATCCAAAATGCTGTATTTAAGTGAACTAAGAAACCTACTCCAGCTAGGAGAATAACTGTCCCAATGAGGAAAATAGCGATCGCTGTTGGGGCATATTTACCAAAGAATATAGCGCTAGAATTAATACCTATACGTTGATCATCTATGCGATCGCTCATTGCATAGATCGTATCAAATCCTAATGTCCATAGCACCGTCGCCCCCCAAAGTAACCACGTCGGCGCTGTAATATTGGCTGTAACTGCACTCCAACTAATTAAAACCGCAAAACCCCAAGCTATGGAAAGCACCAATTGGGGAACAGGAAATACCCGTTTTGCGCCAGGATAAAGGACGATAACCGGAACGGCGGCCACAGACAACCAGAAGCTTAATGGATTAAGATAGAAGGCGATAACTGCGGCACAGGCGAGGGAGACTATCCCCACCACAATCCCAATTTTAATGGAAAGGGCGCGAGATGCCAGGGGGCGATCGCGTGTTCTTTCAACTTGGGGATCAATATCTCTGTCCCATAAATCATTAACCACACAACCAGCCGCACTGGTGGCCATACTACCGCAAATAATTACTCCTACTAGGGGGATAGGCGGTTTACCAGCAGCGGCTAAGAATACAGCCCATAATGCGGGTATCATCAGAATTAACCTACCTTCCGGTTTATTCCACCTTAACAGCCGGATAATTACAAGCCATAATGGTTCTTGGTTGGTTTTTGGTGTTTTCAACATATGAGACGATTGTGCATAGTACCTTGATTACACCATAATTTCATTAGCCATAAACAATCAGGTACTTTGCAAACAAATAAAGTTAAGTAAGTAGGCGTTAAAAATTATCTTTATAGCAATGCAAGCAAAAGTAAATAGGTTTTTAGTGATTTTACGTTTTTTCACAGAGTTTGATTTTATCGTGTTAAACTACTTAAGTGAAGAATAATTATCACTAACAATGAAAATTACCACTGTTTCACCCCAGTCCATGGACTTAATGCAAATGCTTACAGGTTATTGGGTGTCTCAATCCATCTATGCCGCCGCGAAGCTAGGCATTGCTGATTATATTACTGATGAGGAAAAGAGTTATATTGAACTTGCAAATACAACTCAAACCCATGAAGAGTCCCTTTATCGTCTTTTGAGAGCATTGGCGAGTGTAGGCATCTTTATTGAGACAAGTCCTGGGTATTTTGCTACAACTCCCATGGCAAACCTGCTCCGTAGTGATGTGCCTGATTCATTACGAGATGTAGGAATTATGCTAGGTGATATCGAACATCAATTAAGTTGGGGTAATATTGTCCACGCTGTTAAAACAGGTGAGAGCGGATTTGAAAAGTCATTTGGCATGAATCTGTTTGACTATTACTGTCAAAACCCGGAGGCTGCGGATATTTTTGATCGATCTATGACCGGTTTTTCTAAAATTGAAGCTGCCGGGGTAATTACTGATTATAACTTTACAGGAATTAACAGTTTAGTTGATGTGGGTGGAGGGATGGGAAGTTTACTAACCTCGATTCTCCAGGCTTATCCGCAAATGACGGGGATATTATTTGATTTACCTCATGTGATTGAGCGGGCTAAATTAAGTATAGCAAATAAAAGAGGTAATACTGACGATGAAACAAGCGATCGCTACCAATTAGTTAGCGGTAGCTTTTTTGAGCCATTGCCACCCAAACAAGACGCTTATTTGCTCAAGCATATTATCCATGATTGGGATGACGAAAAGGCGATCGCCATTTTGCAACAATGTCGTCAAGCGATGGCAGCCCATAGTAAAGTTTTAGTAGTGGAGTCAGTTATACCTTCAGGTAATGAGCCTTTTCCCGGCAAATTTATGGACGTTAATATGTTGGTGATGTGTACCGGAGGCAAGGAACGAACCGCTGAAGAGTTTTTTAATATATTTAAAAAAGCTCAACTTGAATTAGTGAGAATTGTGCCAACGCGAGGAATGGTAAGTGTTGTAGAAGGGCAAGCGATAGGTGGCTAATGTTCCCGAAATATCTGAGTAATTAACTGAACTGGTATTGAGTTTTTTCTGTAGTTAACAATTAAAAATACGGATTGGGCAGGATTTTTGTGAACTTTGTAACAGTTAGCTAATTTATAGTCTCCATTAATGTAATTAATCTATTTTGATAATGGGGAGACCTCAAGACGATATTTTTATCTATTTTTCGAGCGATAATCCAGATGCTGAATTTAATCCCTGTTGACAACAGAAATCTACTCAATCAACCAGTTCCAGAAAATCAGATGATTGCGGCTATTGATATTGGTACAAATTCTCTACATATCGTAATAGTAAAAATTGAAGCTGCTTTACCATCTTTTACCATTATTGCCAGAGAAAAGGAAACGGTGAGATTAGGCGATCGCAATTTAATGACTGGGGACTTAAAACCAGAAATCATGAGTAAGGCGATCGCCTGTTTAGGCAGATTCAAAACCCTTGCTGAAAGCTTAGGAACAAATAGCATTGTGGCTGTAGCGACAAGTGCCGTCCGTGAGTCTCCCAATGGCAAAGAATTTCTTCATCAAATCGAAACTGAAGTTGGCTTAATCGTTGACTTGATTTCTGGACCCGAAGAAGCCCGTCGCATCTACTTAGGTGTCTTGTCGGGGATGGAATTTAACAACAAACCCCACATCATCATTGACATTGGTGGTGGTTCAACAGAATTGATTTTAGGAGACAGCGAAGAACCCCGTAGTCTCACCAGTACCAAAATTGGTGCAGTGCGCCTAACCGGAGAATTAATCGCCTCAGATCCCATCAGCGAAACCGAATTTAAATACCTCCAAGCCTACGCTAGAGGAATGCTAGAACGTTCTGTCGAAGAAGTCCAAGGAAAACTCAAAATTGGCGATTCTCCCCAGTTAATCGGCACATCTGGGACAATAGAAACCATTGCTACCATCCATGCGCGGGAAAAATTAGGTCTTATTCCCACCACCCTCAACGGCTATCAATTCAGTCTTCAAGACTTGCGAACCTGGGTAAATCGCTTACGCAAAATGACCAATGTGGAACGGGCTGCGATCGCCGGGATGCCAGAGAAGAGGTCAGAAGTGATACTTTCAGGGGCAGTAATTTTACAGGAAGCAATGACCTTGTTAGGAGTCGAATCCTTAATAGTATGTGAACGTTCTCTTCGAGAAGGCGTAATTGTAGACTGGATGCTGACTCATGGCTTCATTGACAACAGACTACGGTTTCAAAGTTCCATTCGAGAACGCAGTGTATTAAAAACTGCTAAAAAATACCAAACTAACTTAGAACATAGCGCTCGCGTTACCGCTTTTGCGTTAGATATATTTGACCAAACCAAAGGACAACTACATTATTGGAATGCAGATCAACGCCAATTACTATGGGCTGCTGCCATTTTACACAATTGTGGCCACTATGTCGGTCATTCATCACACCACAAACATTCATACTACTTAATTAGAAATAGTGAATTACTCGGTTATAACGAAACCGAAATCGAAATCATCGCCAACATAGCCCGTTATCACCGCAAATCTCCACCCAAGAAAAAGCACGACAGCTATCGAAATCTACTCCACAAAGAACATCGGACAATGGTTAATCAACTCAGCGCAATCTTAAGATTAGCTGTGGCTTTAGACAGAAGACAAATAGGAGCTATTTCTTATATTAAATGTGACTATATTCCCAACTTCAAAGAATTTAAGATCTCCATATTTCCATCTACCATTGATGATGAATGTTCCTTAGAAATGTGGAGTTTAGATTACAAAAAAGGAGTTTTTGAAGAAGAATTTGGTTTAAGATTCGTGGCAACATTAATGAATACAGCACATTTTATCTGAACTACATCTTAGCCCCCTCATCGCTTGCGATGAGGGGGTTGGGGGTGGGTTTATTGCACCTCATAACACCTAGAAGTGCTGTATATTCATGAAATCTGCAGAGGAATAGTTACTTGATTATTTCCTCCAAAATTTCTACAGCCTTTTTGACATTATTATAGTAGCTCAATATATTGTGGTAGCTCATACCTATACTTTTATCATGAGCTATTTTGTGGCGATTTTCAACCACATTATCTATAGCGGTTTTTATTTGATCATTTATTTTATTAGTGAATTCATTTGCCCAATCTGAGCTAAATTCAAGCAATATTCTTTTAATTTTCTCTGTTTTACAGTTTGTTATATCATCTATCTTTTTTCCAACAAATTTTTGAATATTGACTGAAGCTTTATTTTCACAATATTTTTCTAATAAAACTCTCAAAGATTCCTCAATGAATCCTGATACCAATATACATAAATATTTTGACCATTCACTTTTAATCTCTAGTTCTTCAAAAAGGGCAACTTTTTTAAATAGATTATCTATTCTCTGACGATGAGCTAATATAGATGGATTCATAAATGAGTATTTCTATAAAGCTCTTCCACATACTCCAGTCTCTTCATAAGATTTTTTTTACTTGTGGTAGAGTGTTTAGTAAGTGACCAGAAATGCTGATCATTTGTGAGTAATTCGTAGGCTTTTTTGAATTTTGAGCATTCCAAACCTTTAGGAGTTAGAAGCATCAGGCTCTCAAAAAGAAGTGTGTTGAATGATTTTTTAGGATAAAAAACTTCCGATCCTATACAATTTTCAAGAAAATCTATTGTGCTGAAAAATAAATTTTTTATTTCATTTTCAGAAATTATATTCAAGTCTTTATTTTTTAACATAAATTTATTAAGAAAATCAATCATATTTCCTGAATAATGCACTAAATCGAAATGTAGAGCCAAAAATCTTAAAATAAGCTCTTGTCCATTAGAAATAATATCATCTTTATGATAAAGCTTTCTCCAGGTTTCATTGTTTGATAAATCTTGAAGTAGTTCACTAAAAGAACCATGATAAATAGCATTACGAATTTCCTGGGGATTTAAAGGAGTTCCAGTAGTATTCAGTCGTTCAAATAGATAAAATATCCCCCGTGGATCATAACTTTCAGATATGATTATACAGTGGATTATTGCATTATCAAGCTCACGACGCTCGGATGAAGGTAATGTGGAATAAGTTAATCCTTCTAGCTGTTGGACAACACCTTTAAGTTTAAATACTTTTCCATTTGGAAAAAATCCTTGAAAAAAATATTGTAAAGTTTTCAGACGTTGTTGTCCATCTATAACCAGATATTTTTTAGAAAACTTATCTTTAGCGAGAAAGAGTGAAGGACTAGGAAGACCTAATAACAAGGTTTCAATAAAGCGTGATGCTTCTTCTTCTTTCCAAACATACTGTCTCTGAAACTCTGCAATAATAAATTCTTTTTCTTCCATTCGTTTTACTAATGTATCAACAGGAAAATCAGCACCGTAATACTCAACTTCTAGTCTTGGACTTTCGGTTTCTTGTATGTCGTAGTTCATAGGTTATTTATACATTTATACTTACTATATTAGTGCAATGGTTGCACATCCTCTTAGATCGTAGCCCATCTGCCAGTTTATTTAAATTATATCTATCAGATTGCCATAAACCGCGTCCCTGGGTGAACTAACCTCACGGCTAATACTTATAACCAAAAATTATATATATATAAATATCACAATACAAATTTATTATATTTACGGTTGCACAGCCCTAACCACACATTGATATATTCACAGAAGTATTTATCAAAACAAAGTAAAAAAGATAACACTTAAAAACAGGAATTTCTTTTATAAAAAATCAGCCGAGCCGTGCTAAAGTTTTGATCTTGTTATCTTCCTTAGCTGCTTCAGCTTATGTATCTGCCTTCTTTACATCCACAACACCTTGAAGAATTAGTCAAGAACAGTGGTATAAACTTAGACTTAATTCTTTTAAACTTTAAATCGCTTCAAGGCATCAGCGCTTATGAATATTTGCTGATTTCAGACCAACTCCCGCGTACCAATACAGGCATGATTAAAAACGCTTGGTTACATCGTTATAATCATGTGATAGAGGGTGGTTGGTGGTGTTCTGGAATAGATCCCCTAAACAACTGGCATAGTATGGAATGGGGATGTTTTAAGCCCAACCAACCGCGACAAAATCAAAAAGGTAAATCAATCAAATACGAACATCCTCCCAGCACACCCACACGCATATTTTGTTTACGCATATCCTTAGAGATTTGGCAACAAATTGGACAACGTTACAACTTAAGTTTACCGGAAAATATCACCATTAATCATGATGGTGAAGCTGAAGGTTTTTGGTCATGGGTAATTAAAAATAAAATAGCTATTGTTATTTGTGAAGGTGTGAAAAAAGCCGCAGCCCTTTTAAGTCAGGGATATGTTGCGATTGCGATTCCTGGTATTAATAGCGGTTATCGGGTCATTAAAGATGAATTTGGCAAAGTTACCCGGCGGCAATTAATCCCTGATTTAGCCCCATTTACAAATACAAAACGCGATTTTTATATTTGTTTTGATTTTGAAACCCAAGCCAAAAAAATTGCCGCTGTCAATAATGCTATTTCCCAACTCGGTTATTTATTTCAACAACAAAACTGCCCTGTTAAAGTTGTCGAACTTCCAGGAAAAGAAAAAGGAGTTGATGAATTTATCATTGCCAAAGGTGCAACAGCCTTTGATAAAACTTATCGTCAAAGTCTAGATTTAGATATTTATATTGCCCAAACTAAACCTCACACAGAGTTAACAATTCCGGCAACACTGACTATTAACCGTCCTTATTTGGGAAATATTGCCTTTCCTACCTCTGGTTTAGTGGGAGTTAAATCAGCAAAAGGTACAGGTAAAACCACAGCCCTACAAAGCATTTTTCAACAATCAAAAAACAATAATCAACCAGTTTTGTTAATTACCCATAGAATCATCTTAGGACGGTTTTTATGTGATAAAATCGGCATTAAATGGGGTTTTGAACAGGAAGCATGGAGTATAGAAGCTGATGAAGTACCTGTTACTTATCCTTTAGCAATTACCCCCTCTTTAGGATTATGTATAGATTCAATTTGGAAATTAAAACCTGAAGATTGGCATGGTGCAATATTAATTTTAGACGAAGTTGAACAATCTTTATGGCATTTACTCAATAGCAATACCTGTAAACAAAAACGAGTTAAAATTCTCCGCATTTTTCAACAACTAGTTTCTACAATTCTCACAACTGGAGGATTAATCATTGCCCAAGATGCTGATTTATCAGATGTATCTTTAGAATATTTACAGACTTTATCAGGAATTAAATTAACACCTTGGGTAGTTGTTAATGAATGGAAACCAGCAAAAGGTTGGGATACCACTTTTTATGATTCACCCAATCCTACACCCTTAATTCATCAATTGGAATTAGATTTAATTGCTGGGCGAAGATGTTATGTAACTACCGATAGTCGTTCTGGACGTTACAGTTGTGAAACCATTGAACGTTATTTAAGAGAACGTTTACAAAAGCTCAGAAGAGAATTTCCTGAAACCTTGGTAGTTAGCAGTCATACTACAAATACACCTGGCCATGCAGCCGTTAATTTAATAGCAGCAATAAATCAAAAAATTACTGATTATGACACTGTTTTTGTTACCCCTAGTTTGGGAACAGGAATTAGTATTGATGTCCAACATTTTGACCGAGTTTATGGTATTTTTCAAGGGGTAATTCCTGACTCAGAAGCCCGTCAAGCTTTAGCAAGAGTGAGGGATAATGTCCCCCGTGTAATTTGGTGTGCTAAACGCGGTATTGGCTTAATTGGTAGCGGTAGTACAAATTATCGGTTACTATCTCATTGGTATCAAGAAAATCAAAAAGAAAATTTGGCTTTATTAAGTCCTTTACACAAAATAGATGTAGATTTACCTTTAGTTTATGATCCCATTCATTTACGCACTTGGGCAAAATTATCTGCTAGGGTAAATGCCTCTATTCGTCTTTATCGGCAATCTATGCAAGATGGATTGATAGCTGATGGTCATTATATTCAAATGCGAAGTAATGAAGTACAAAACAATATTCTCCGTGATTTACGTTTAGCCTTTTTCGCCACTGAACCTAGTGATTTAGAAAATCGTCAACGGTTAATTGTCGAAATTGTGAAAGTGCAAAAAGATTGGGCGCAAAGTCGTCAAAAAGCTAAAGAAATTAAACGCAAAATCAAGGACATTAAGCAGCAGAATCAATTAGCAGCAGCCAATTCTGTAGCTACAGCCAAAGATATTGACTATGTAGAATATGAACATCTATTAACCAAGCATTCTCTCAGCAATGCAGAACGTCATCAAGTTAATAAATATATTCTCAGACAAAGGTATGGAATTGTAGTTACTCCTCAACTTAAATTACAAGATGAAAAAGGATATTATGGGCAATTGTTAATTCATTATTATCTAACTCATGAAAGTGAATATTTTCATATTAAAGATCAACAAGAATGGAGTCAGCAGTTATTGTGGGGTGAGGGTAAGGTTTTTCTCCCAGATTTAAGAACTTATACTCTCAAAGTAGAAGCTATGCGGGCTTTGGGAATAATGCAGTTTTTGGAAATAGAAAGGGTATTTAATGAAAATGATCCTGACTTGATTTGGCTAAAAAATGCGGCTGGACAAAGTAGTAGACACATTAAACGGGCTTTAGGAATTGATTTAGTTAGAGGTAAAGAATCTGTTTCGGGTATTAAGTTATTAAACAGACTTTTAAGTTTGTTAGGTTTAAAGTTGCAACAAGTTAATGATGGTTATACAATTAATTTGGAAACTCTCAATGATGGTAGAGATAAAATATTTGCAGTTTGGCAACACCGTGATGATTTGATGTTAACTTCTTTACAGAATATGGAACGAGAAATGGTGGATTTATCTGGAAAGTCTCAGTATGAAACTGTACTGATAAGTTAAACAAAAAACAAAAACAGATCCCCGACTTCTTTAAGAAGTCGGGGATCTACCTGTATTTGTGGTAAAATCTATTTTGTGCGCTTACAAGTTACACAATGAATAAAAATATCAATTTTGATGTTGTTAATGCTTTGCACCAACAGGGTTTAGATCATTATCATAGTGGTAATTATGAAAAAGCAGTTGCTAATTTTGATGCAGTTTTAGAATTATACCCTGATTTCTCAATGGCTTATATTAATCGAGGTAATATTTTCCATATTTTAGGGAATTATGAAAAAGCGATTGCTGATTATAATCAATGTATAAAAATAAATCCTAATTTTGCGGAAGCCTATCATAATCTTGGTAATAGTTATTATGCTTTGCAAGAATATGAAAATGCGCTTTCTAATTATAATTTTTCTCTGGAGATTAATCCTAAATTTGGTGCAGCTTACTACAATCGCGGTTTAGTTTATGCTCGTATTCAAGGTTATCACCAAGCGATCACTAACTTTAATCAAGCATTAAAAATAGTTCCTGATGATATTCAAGCATACTCTGAACGAGGTTTAGTCTATAGCAACTTGGGAGATTATGAAAATGCTATTCAAGATTATAACCAAGCATTACAAATCAATCCCACATTAGCTTTAGTATATGGTTTTCGAGCTAATGCACATCATCAATTAGGAAATTATGAAAATGCAGTTAAAGATTATAACCAAGCATTACAAATCAATCCCCATTTAGCTACAGCGTATTATGGACGGGGAATGGTACGAGAGGCTATGCAAGACTTTGTTAATGCAGTTACAGATTATACTCAAGCTATAGAAGTGTCTCCAGAGTTTGCCCCGGCTTATTGTAAGCGAGGTGATGCTCATAAGTTGTTAGGTAATATACAAATGGCTATTCAAGACTATAATCAAGCCTTGCTAATAGATACAGATTTTTTAGCTGCTTATTATCATCGAGGTAATAGTCGTTATGCAGTTAAGGATTTTGCTGGTGCAGTTAGTGATTTCACAGAGGCTTTACGCTTAAATCCCCAGTCTGCTGTATTTTATAGCGATCGCGCCAATGCTCGTTATGCCCTGAAAGAATATCAAAAAGCCATATCAGATTATACTCAAGCTATCAGTATTAACCCCAGTTTAGCCGAAGATTGGTTTAATCGAGGTCGGAGTCGCTTTCTGGTCGGAGAATTAAATAGCGCATTAGCAGATTTAAACCAAGCGATACAATTACAGCCGCGTTATCCTTTAGCTTATTTAGTCAGAGCAGATATCCATAAACATTTGGGTAATCAAGTACATGCGATCGCCGATTTTCGTAAATCTGCTGATCTCTATTCTCAGTCAGGAAATACGCGGTATTATCAGGAGATTACCAATCTGATTTCTAGAATGTCTCAGTCTTGAATAGGGAACAGGGAACAGGGAACAGGTGAAAACTATTCTTCTTTCTTCTTCCTCCTGAACTCCTGAACTCCTGAACTCCTGACTCCTCAGTTAATTTCTCGATAGTGTTTTTGAAGATCCTCAATTGTGAATAAAGCCTCAAATTGCAACCCAGCCGACTCATATAGCTCCCCACCGCCCTGCAATCTATCTATGAGAGAAATTACCCTATCTACCTTATAACCAGCAGTCTGTAGCCGTTCTACAGCCTTGAGTGCAGATTGTCCAGTTGTTACCACATCTTCCAAAACCACGACTTTTGCCCCCTGGGGTAAACTGGGACCCTCAATGTAAGCCATTGTTCCGTGTCCCTTGGCTTCTTTGCGAATAATTAAAGCTGGTATCGGTCTATTTTCGTATACGGAAACTACACTAACTGCTGATACAATAGGATCAGCCCCCAAGGTTAAACCTGCCACAGCTTGAGTATCTTTAGGTAACATTGGTAATAATAATCTCGCCATAGCCAAAGCACCTTGGGGGTCAAGTGTGACTTGTTTACCATTAATATAGTAAGAACTCTGTTGTCCAGAGGAAAGAACAAAATCACCTTCTTGATACGCAAGTCGGCAAAATAAATCTAGTAACTTTTGACGGAGAGTGGTTAAATCAGTGGTAGTTGCCCAAATGTTTGGGTTGCTAGAAACTTCGGCGGAATAAGACATTACAAACAATTAAAAGTTGTGTTAAATCAAAATTGCAACTCAACAGAGTTATCTTTATTAAGCATAAATTAAGATTTACCCAAAAAGTAGCGAGAATTAAATTAATTTAATTCTGTCCGCAGCAACGAGTGTGGTTTTCTCTCTGAAAATGTCAATCCCCCTCTTCACTCATGACTACCTTACCCCGAAAGACAAAGTAGTTGTAGATGTTGTAAAACAACATAATGGGAATCAAAAACCCAATGAACGTAATCATAAAGACCATTGAAGTGGCAGAAGAAGCAGCTTGATAAATGGTAATAGATGGGGGAATAATGAAAGGAAAGGCAATAAATCCCAAACCTATAAATGTCAGCAGAAATATTAATGCTGTGTAAACAAATGAAGCAATTTCTTCTTTTTTATCTAAGCTTTTGAGTAGCAACCAAATCAACAGCATACCCAATAAAGGAATCAGGGCAAAAATATAAACCTCTGGTTGATGAAATAGCCTAGCTCTAGCATTTTCATAAACAATTGGCGTAGTAATAGTAATTAAAATTGCGCCAATTAAAGTTGTCCAAGCTGCTAATTTAGCAGTTTTAAAATGAGTTTCCTGTAATTTCCCTTCTGTTTTGAGAATTAGGTAAGTTGAACCAATCAATACATAACCTTGTACAAGTGTCAAGGCTGTTAATAATGATTGCCAACTTAACCAATCCCATATTCCACCAATAAAATGCCCAGCAGCATCAACTTTGATTCCTGCTAATACACCACCCAAGGCAAATCCTTGAAATAAGGAAGCAATGAAACTGCCAATTCCAAAGGCAAAATTCCAGAAACTTTTATTATCAGAATGTTCCCGAAATTCAAAGGCAACAGCCCGCAGAATTAACCCTACAACCATTACCATCAAAGGTAAATAAAGGGCAGTGAGAATTGTCCCATAAGCCAAAGGAAAAGCCCCAAATAATGCCCCAGCCATTAAAACTAACCAAGTTTCATTAGCATCCCAAACATTACCTAAACTGGTCATTAATAGGCTACGGCGTTTTTCATCAGAAGAAGTCAAAGAGAGGATACCAACGCCTAAATCAAAGCCATCTAAAAGCACATATAGGAACAGAAAAAGCCCTAGAATTACAAACCAAACTTGTGGTAAAAAGCGCAATAAAGCTTCCATAGAATTGTTCCTATTGTGGCGTTTCCAGAGGACGACTATCGGGAATATGACTCACAGATTCAGTAGCAATTACTGTTTTGATCTCACCTCCAGGTATTGGTAAAGTTAAATCTGGTCCTTTGCGAATAATGCGGCTACCAAAAAACATGGCTGAGACAAACAAAACGCTGTAAAGAAGGGCAATAACTGAGAGTGAAAATAACACTTCACTTGGTTCTAAATGAGAAGCTGCATCAGTAGTACGAATTTGCCCATATACTGTCCAAGGTTGTCTTCCTACACAGCGCACAATCCAGCCTGATTCAATTGCTAGATAGCCTAAAGGTGCAGCTAAAATCCAAGCCCGTAACAACCATTTTTGCTGATTGATATTATTGGCATTCAGTTTACCTCTAAGCCATTGAAGGATACTCCACAGCATTAATCCGACTAAGAAAAATCCGATTCCCGCCATGATTCGGAAAGAATAGAAAATTAAAGGAATCATTGGTGGACGGTTTTCTGGTTTCCATTCTTTGAGTCCCAAAACAGGATCAGAAAGTTTAGGTTTGAGTTCTAAAATGTAACTTAAACCATTAGGAATAGAAATTTCCCAATCATTTTTTTCCGCTTTGCCATTAGGAGATGCTAATATACTCCAATTTGCAGATTCTCCAGCGGGAATTGTTTCCCATTGGGCTTCTATTGCTGCTAATTTAGTTGGTTGATAGTGATAAACTTGATCACCACTAGCATGACCAATTAATACTTGTACAGGAGCGACAAAAATAGATATTGCTAAAACTATTTTAAATGATTTGCTAAAAAATTCTTGATAGCGATTATTGAGAATATACCAAGCACTAATTCCCCCAATGACAAATAAAGAAGTCTCCAACGTTGCCAAGAACATATGGAGAACACTATTCACCATGAAAGGATTTAAAATTGCTTGAAAATAGTCATCAACAATAAACTTACCATTCACCATTTGTCCACCACTAGGAGTTTGAAACCATGAATTAGCAACTAAAATCCAGAATGTGGAAAGATTCGCACCAAAAGCCACAAGAATAGTCGCTAAATAGTGAATTACGGGAGGAACTCGCTCCCAACCAAACATCATAATTCCTAAAAAAGAAGCCTCTAACATAAATGCCATTGAGCCTTCAAATCCCAGAATACTACCTAAGAAATCTCCTACCGCTTCTGATAGTGGGGCCCAGTTAGTCCCAAACTGAAAACCCATTGGTAAACCTGATGCAACACCAATTCCAAAGTTTAGTAAATACAGTTTTGACCAAAAACGAGCATGATGATAATAAGTAGGGTTTTTGGTTTTTAACCAGAGTCCTTCGACGACAATTAAGTAGATAGACATACCTGTAGTCAGAACAGGCCAAATCATGTGGAAAATCGCCGTAAATGCAAATTGCAACCGTGATAACGCGACGGTATTAGATAAAATTTCCATACTCTTTAAGGGAGTTACGCAAAAGGGCTAAATACCTATTCAGGATACACATTAATATTTGTTTACATTATATTACTTCCAAAAGTTTTAAGCTTTGAAATGTTTGACAATCGGTCGTTTAAGGTTTGACAATCGGTCGTTTTATACTTGTTCTATGCAAAGGTATTAACTGCAAAGATACCCATATCAAAACTAACCTAAAATATAACAGTACAGAATAAATCTTTTGAGATAATTTTAATATTTTTGTAAAA
Source organism: Dolichospermum compactum NIES-806 (assembly GCF_002368115.1). Taxonomy (NCBI): domain Bacteria; kingdom Bacillati; phylum Cyanobacteriota; class Cyanophyceae; order Nostocales; family Aphanizomenonaceae; genus Dolichospermum; species Dolichospermum compactum. The sequence goes on from NZ_AP018316.1 coordinate 235,192, forward strand.
ACATGAGATTATATTGATAATTACTCTCAATACAACTGAGAATTATTTCTAAATAATGGTAAAAAATCATCTCGGCTTGTTACAGCCTGGTCAAATTGCCACAATTTCCCAATTGCATAGTGAACCTGGATTACACCAACGCCTTCTAGCAATGGGTTTCCGCACCGGTAGACAAGTTGTGATGCTACGTCGGGGATGGCTTTCTGGACCACTTCATGTTCGCATTGGCACAACAGAAGTGATGCTACGTTGTCGGGAAGCTAGAGAAATAGAAGTTACAAATGTGAGTGTAAAAGCATGACTATCAAACAGATTGCGGTTTTAGGAATGCCAAACACTGGCAAATCCACATTTTTTAACCGTTTTACAGGCGCTAATGCTAGTATCGGCAACTGGCCAGGGATGACAGTAGATTTGATGATGGCAAAAATCAAACTTGGTGAGGAAGAAGCCGAGGTAGTAGATTTGCCGGGAATTTACGATTTACGGGGTTTTTCGGAAGATGAGGCTGTGGTGCGGCGGTTTCTGGAAAGTACACCAGTACATTTAATAATAATAATTCTCAATGCTACTCAAATTGACCGCCAAATTAGTCTAGCTTTACAGATAAAACATTTACATCTTCCCGCAGTATTATTACTGAATATGGCAGATGAAGCCCCAAAATTTGGGGTAAAAGTTGAGCCTGATAAAATAGCCAAGCATCTGGGAATACCAGTATTGCCCATTAGTGCTAAGTATGGTAATGGTTATGATGAAGCAGTAAAAGCGATCGCTCATAGTCTCCAGCAACAGGAAGAAGCAATCACAGCAGGTTCTTTAGAACAGTGTTCTGCGTGCGATAGTAAAATCACCTCAGAAATGAGCAGTTTATTACAAGATGCAGTTTATACTCCAGCACAAGTTCAGGAAAACCTAACAACACGCTTAGATAGAATTCTCTTACATCCAGTTTTCGGCTTACCGCTGTTTTTTGCAACCATGTTTTTGATGTTCCAGGTAGTATATGCCTTGGGAACACCTATGCAAGAGTTTTTGGGAAATATCCTGGACTGGTTTAAAGTAGCAGCATTAGAACCACTATTAGGGGGTTTACCACCGTTTTTGAAAGGTTTCCTAATTGACGGTATTTATGGTGGTATGGGAACAGTTGCGGCTTTTATCCCCGTAATTTTGTTATTTTTCTTCTGCATGGCTATTGTTGAGGATAGCGGATATTTATCACGCTCGGCATTTTTGATGGATGCTTTTATGGAACGACTGGGATTAGATGGTCGTTCTTTTGTGATGTCATTAATGGGATTTGGCTGTAATGTTCCCGCAATTATGGGGACAAGAGTCATGCGTTCCCCTGGTTTGCGAATGCTTTCCATGCTCGTCATTCCCTTTTCTTTGTGTTCAGCGCGACTGAATGTATTTATTTTCATGACTACAGCTTTATTTTCTCCTCACATTGCACCTGTAGTTTTATTTAGTTTGTATTTATTTAGTTTTGTCGCAGCTATCTTGACGGCATTTTTGTTTAGAGGCAGATATCCGAATAAAGAACCATTGGTATTAGAATTACCACCTTATCGCTTTCCCACCATCAAGCAAATGTGGTTACGTGCTTGGGGAGAAATTAGGCATTTTTTAAAGTGGTCAAATCGGTTTATTATCTTTGGTGTGGTGGCTATTTGGTTATTAAATAATTTGCCTTTTGGTGTCCCAATTGCCAGTTCCCAAACATTATCAGGAATGATTGGTCAAGCCACACAACCATTATTAGCACCCATTGGAATTAATCCTCAATTGGCTGTGGCACTGATTTTTGGCTTTATTGCTAAAGAAATTGTTTTAGGTGGTTTAGCGGTCATTTATGGTAAGTCTGAGGGGGCAGATTTAATGGGTGCGATCGCCCATCAAATAGATTGGGTACAGGCTTATAGTTTCATGTTATTTACTCTCCTTTATGTTCCTTGTTTGTCAACTGTTGCCGTCCTCAAAAGTGAATCTAAAAGTTGGAAATTTGCAGTTATATCGGTGGCTTGGTCTGTTGGTTTAGCTTGGGTAACAAGTTTTATTTTCTATCAAAGTGCGAGGGCTTTAGGATTTTAATTTTTCAACATTTTCGGAATTTTGTTGGGTTGCTATGTCGCTTAACCCAACCTACAATTTATCTACAAAAATATATTACGGTTAGCTAAATTTTCAACCATCTTCTAATATTTGTTGTCGGACTCGTTCTATAATTATTCCTTCTTCAGGAGATAAACCATTAACTAACATTTCATATATTAATGGTATACCCAATTCTAATTCCTCCAAAAGTGTCTTTTGGCTAAATACATCTTCTGGTGTTCCTTCTAGCATCAATTGTCCTTTATCCATGACAAAAACCCAATCTGCCCAGCGATAGACTAAATCTAAATCGTGGGTTGCTATTAATAAAGTCTTACCATGTTGATGAATGTCCTTGAGAGTTTTCATCAGATTACGAGTATGTTTAATATCTAAATATGCCGTTGGTTCATCTAATATTAAAAGTTGCGGTTGTAATACCATAACATCAGCAATAGAAACTCGTTTTTTCTGTCCTAAACTGAGATGATGTACTGGTGTTTCTGCTAAATTAGTTAGTTGAAATTCACTTAATACCTGTTCTACTCGCTGTTTAATTTCTACTGTGGGTAAACCTAAATTACACAAACCATAAGAAATATCTTCTTCAACTGTAGAAGCTACTAATTGTTGTTCTGGATCTTGAAATACTAAACCGACTTTTTGCCTAATTTGACTTAAATAATGACGATTATAAATTAACGGTTTTCCACACCAACTAATAGTACCAGAATTAGGTTTATATAAACCATTGGCTAATAAGAAAAGGGTGGTTTTACCACAACCATTTTGACCAATTAAGGCACATTTTTTCCCATAGGGAATCCTCATTGTTAAACCATTCAAAGCTGGTTGCTGTAGCCTTTCTGAACCTGGATAGGTGTAATATACTTGCTCAAATTCGAGTAAATATTCCTGCATTTCGGCAAATTTCTAATCCTATTAATACTACACAGCCACAAATTGCTTCAATGGTATATCGTGGAGATGAATGATAGCGGCGGGGATGCCAAAATCGTAATTCACCAGCAAAACCTCGTGCTTGTAATCCCAGGGAAAACTGACTATATTGTTGTAAGGTTCGCTGTAATAATTGTCCGATTAATAATACTAAACTTTTCATGCTAGTATACCAAGTGCGGTAGCCACCACGAGAATTTTGTGCTGTTAATAATTCATTAGCTGTTTTAAGCAAAATGAAAATAAACCGATACATTAGTAATAATAAATCGGTTAAAAGTGCTGGAAATTTCAACCAACGTAAAGTTTGTAATATTTCTGTGAAAGGTACAGTTAACATGAGAAAATATAAACAAGATGTAGAAGCTATTGCTCTAGTTAAAATTCCCCATGCTTGAATGCTACCACTACGGCTAACATAAATATATAACTGCCCAAAAGTCAGTCCATACCATGAATCTAATTGGACGATTTGCAAATTAGTAATTGCAACTCCATTTACTATTAATGCTGGTAAACTTGTCAAACAGAAAACTATGGTAAACATTAACAATCGCAAATAAACACCAGCCGGAATCCTTGCATAGATTACTATCCAAACAGTCATCCAAAGTACCATTAAAATTTGTACTAAGGGATGACTACAAAGAGAAATAATCAGAGTCGTAAATGCAAAAATTAGTTTATGTTCTGGTGGTAATTTTCGCAGTTGATTGGTATAAGCTAAAGTATCTAATTGTAGACTCATTCTTCACGTTTTTGTTGCTGGGAACGTCCTTTATATACACCAATTGCATAACCAACTACTCCCGCACCTAAAGCCGCTTGCGATGCGAATAATAAGCTTTCAATTTCACTACTAGCTGGTTCAAAAAATGATTTAAACCAAGGTTTGTATTCAGGTTGGATTTCTGTAATAGCTTTTTCTGCTTCACCATCTGCACCACTAAATTCTGCTCCGCGGACAAATATTAAAGGTGCAACGGCTAAAGCTAAAACGGCTAATATTAAAAACCAGTTATTTAAGGTTGTTTTAGATTGATTCATGACTTTGATTTTTACCCTTGATTAATCGTAAAAGTTCCAATTCTTGAGGATTATAAGATTGCAGCCAGTTCCACACCAAAACAGTCAATAATCCTTCACTAATTGCTAAGGGTACTTGAGTAATAGCAAAAATTCCCGCGAACTTAATCAATGAAGCGATAAATCCACCCACAGGTGCAGGAAAAGCCAAAGCAAGTTGGATTGAAGTGATAATGTAAGTAAGTAAATCTGCCAATGCGGCGGCTAAAAATATGGCGATTCTTTGTTTACCACTCAGCCCCATTGTGAGATTATAGATCCAGTAGGCGGCAAATGGTCCAGCGATCGCCATTGAAAAAGTATTTGCACCCAAAGTAGTTAAACCGCCATGTGCCAATAACAAAGCTTGAAATAACAATACCAAACTACCCAAAACTGTCATAGTCAAAGGTCCAAATAACACCGCACCCAAACCTGTTCCTGTGGGGTGAGAACAGCTACCTGTGACAGAGGGAATTTTTAACGCTGACAGGACAAAAGTAAAAGCACCAGCCAAACCTAACAAAAGTTTCAATTCCGGTTTAGCTTGGGTAATGCGAGTCAGACTCCGCAACCCTAAAACAAAAAATGGTAGTGACACAACCCACCAAAAAATAGCCCATTGCACAGGTAAAAAACCTTCCATAATGTGCATTGCGTAAGCAGGTTTGGGAAAATTAACTACTAAGTAAAAACTAATAACAGCTATGAGGATTAGACTAACTAACCCCGGTTTTTTTCTAGATATCATCTGTACCTCGCAGATTTATATAAACGTCTTTTTTTTCTTATCGGCGGGCATCCCCCCACATTCTACGAAAAAATAACTAGAGATATTACGTCCCAAGTCTCCAGGTAGGATTATTTACTTCATAGAGTCAGTTTGTCAAAAGACAAGCTGTCAAATAAGATATTTACCTGGTATTGACTATAGTACTATAGTTAAACCCGGACTTACCCCAGAGTTAGACAGAAAAAACTACTAACAATAATATAATTCAACATTTATGGCATGAAATAAAAGTATTATTGCTAACAAATATAACCACTAATTAAGATAGTTTATATACAAAATAAATAGAATTAATCTATTTATTTTAACTCTGACAAAGTGTCTTTTGACGAAATAATAAAAAAAGTCATAAATAGAGATACGGGCTATATCTACAACTCATCGCCCTAAAATTTTGTTTATTCACAAAAAGGTAGTTATGGGATTTTTGTCAGACCCCATTATATTGTCACGCATACAATTTGCCGTGACTAGCATATTTCATATGTTATGGCCTGTCTTAACCATCGGCATGGCGGGTTATTTGGTAGTAGTAGAAATTCTCTGGTTGCTCACAAAAAACCCTGATTACTACCGTCATGCGCGTTTCTGGTCAAAAATCTACATTCTTAATTTTGGGTGTGGAGTCGCATCAGGAGTTGCTTTAGAATTTGAATTTGGTGCTAATTGGTCTCCATTTTCTGTAGCTGTTGGTGACTTTTTCGGCACAATTTTAGGCTTTGAAGGCACAATGGCATTCATGCTAGAAGCTGCCTTTTTAGGCATTATGATTTCTGGTTGGCATCGTGTACCTAGTTGGTTACATTTGCTATCAACAATCATGGTTTTTGTCGGTGCAAGTCTATCTTCTTTTTGGATTATTGTCGCTAATTCTTGGATGCAAACACCTGCTGGTGGTGAAATGGTGAATGGTAAATTCATCGTCCATGATTTTATCGAAGCCATTTTTAATCCAGCCGCATTAAATAGTTGGTTTCACATGGTTTTGGCGATTTTAGAAACTGCACTATTTGTAATTGGCGGAATTAGTGCCTGGTATATTCTCAAGAATCGCCATCATGCTTTCTTTAGTACATCTTTCAAATTGGCTTTAGCTTTAGCTATTTTTGTCACTCCTTTACAACTATTTGTTGGTCATATCAGTGGTGAAGAAGTTTATCACAACCAACCCACAAAATTAGCCGCGATAGAAGCAATTTGGGATACTATTCCCGCCGGAAAATCTGCACCTTGGACAGCGTTAGTTGCACCTGATATAACTGGAGAGAAAAATCATTGGGAAGTTAATATTCCTCATGCTTTGAGTTACATCTTAGAAATGAAACCTACTCTTTCTGAACCAGTGAAAGGTTTAAAAGAATGGCAACCACAAGATAGACCTCATGCTATCAGTCTTATTTTCTATTCTTTCCGTATCATGGTAGGAATTGGCTTCTTTTTATGTGGATTAATGTTGTTCAGTGTTATTCAATGGTTACGCGGTAAACTTGCCATAGAAAATATCACTAAACAACGTTGGTTGATGCGAGGTTGGGTATTTGCCGCACCTTTAGGATATATGGCTGTGGAGTTTGGTTGGATAGTGCGAGAAGTGGGAAGACAACCTTGGACTGTCTACGGAAAAATTAGAACAGCAGATGCAGTTTCTCATCTTCCAGCAAATACGGTTCTCACTTCATTAATAGCCTATACAGTTATTTATTTGCTGTTATTTAGTTCTGCTTTGTACTTTGGTAGTCGCATTGTTCGCCAAGGTCCAAATTTGGAATTACCACTACCAACAGGTAGTAATGAAAGAGAATTTGTGGGTGAAGTTGTAGGAACTAAAATTCAGAAAGGAGAGGTTTAATGGACACATTGGAACGAATATTACCGATAGTTTGGTTTGGTATTATCGCCTTATTTCTCTCCATTTATTTGATTACTGATGGTTTTGATTTAGGAGTAGGGATTTTAACTTTCAGGAGAAAAAATGAGGAAGAAAAAGGCATTTTAATTAACACTTTAAGTAGTGTTTGGGACGCTAATGAAACTTGGTTAGTGTGTACTGGAGGAGCTTTATTTGGGGCTTTTCCTCTGGCTTATGCCACAATTGTTCATGCTCTGTATATTCCAATCACCTGCATGGTAATTGGATTTATTTTGCGGGCGGTGGCATTTGAATTTAGAGAACATTCCCACAATAAAACTTTTTGGAGTTTTGCCTTTGCTGGTGGTAGTTTATTAGCTACTTTATCCCAAGGATTAATTCTGGGTGGGGTTTTAGCTGGAATCAAAGTTGATAGTACAGGTGCGTTTATTGGTGGGATTTGGGATTGGTTAAATTTGCCATCAATTCTAGTAGCTTTAACTGTCATGCAAGGCTATGTGATGATTGGTGCAACCTATCTAATTATCAAGACAGAAGGTGAACTACAAAAAACCTATTATCGCACAGCTTTATTATCAACTTGGGCGACAGTTATTGGAGCAATTTTGATTACTGCTGCTGTTCCCGTGTACTATGAAAATATACGCGATCGCTTGTTTCATCAACCAGAAGTATTTATCTTTGCGTTAATTCCTATACTGGCTCTTTTAGCAGTTAGCAGATTAATTTACAGCATCAACGCTCGTCAGGAAATGACACCTTTTATTTGGGCAGTTGTGGTCTTCTTAATTACAACTGTGGGTTTAGCTTTTGTCATCTTTCCTTACATTATTCCCACCCAAATCACCATTTTTGAGGCAGCTTCTTCCTTTAGTTCTCAAGTTTTGATGATTACCTTCATTGGCTTTTTTGTACCGATTATGCTGTTCTATAATGCCTATCTATATAGGGTATTTCGAGGCAAAGTAGTTAGTAGTCATTACGGCGAATAATATCGCATTCTAACTGAACTTGATTATACGGTATACCCGACAGACTTTGTACAGTATACCGTATTTTTTTATCGTGTCAACCCCTTGCAAAATATATTTACAAAATGTTATATTTATTTACATAAGAGAACAAAAAGGAAAAAAACATGACAGCTAAAGGCTTTACCACCAACGAACTCGGTCAACTCAACAGCTTTGCGATTGAACCCAAAGTATATGTAGACGAAACCCCAAGAGTAGGTTTTACAGAATACGCAGAAAAGCTCAACGGACGTTTAGCCATGATTGGCTTTGTCTCACTCATAGCTGTAGAAGCGATTACTGGAAATGGCTTGATTGCATGGTTAACAAACCTGTAAATCAGTTCTTGAATCAACAGACAAAACATTAATTAAAGTAGGAAAATCATGAAAGTAGACCAAACACCAAGAGTAGGTTTCACAGAATACGCAGAAAAGCTGAATGGACGTTTAGCCATGATTGGCTTTGTCTCACTCATAGCTGTAGAAGCGATTACAGGAAATGGCTTGATTGGATGGTTGACAAGCCTGTAAATCAGTTCTTGAATCAACAGATAAAACATCAATTAAATTAGGAAAATATTAAGTAATCTCAAATGGAGTCTTGGTTTTTGAAACTAAGACTTCTTTTGATTTAAAGATTCAGTAATTTATAGCAACCAATCATATTAAAAATCAAGTTTGACAACTTGTCTTTTGACTTAGTGATTTATTTAACTGAAAATTGAGTCTGGTAAAGGTACGACTACTTCAGACTAAATTCGTGTATTTATACAAATAACCATGAAACGGCAATTATTATTAACATCTGCCACAATAGCAGGAATTATTCTGGCTGGAAATTTTGGTGGTGTTACCAAAACTGTAGCTCAAACTACTAATACCCAAGAAGTAACAATTAATTTTCAAGGAAGAGTGGGTAAACAACCTTATCAAGGCTTACAATTTACTTTAGGTGTTCCTGTCAATCTTAATCATGCTGATTCTGTCACTGCACCATCTCCATTAAATCTGACTTCTTTATGGTGGAATTGGCTATTTGGCTATAAATTTGCTCGTTTGGATTGGAAAACCCAAACTCACGATTCTCAGGTAAAGCATGGTGAAAAAAGTGAAAAATCTCAGGGTTTATCGATTCATTTAGGTAGCACTTGTTGTCAAGCAATTGAGGGAATTCAAAAACCATCAACTTGTAGTAATTTGAATGCCTCAAAAGTCATTTTTACCAAGTTTGATGTTAATAAAAATGTCGTAATTGCTATATTTAACGACAATCTTTTGTAATTGCAGTTCAATTCAGCAAGACTTAAATAAAATTATCCTACCACTCCCATTGACAATAAACGATAATTATTGTATGTTTGTCCTCAACGTCGGTTTTAATGGCAAAAACCATTAAACGCAAGGGGGAAAGTTTGGTGTAAATCCAACGCTGTCCCGCAGCTGTAATGAGATTTATCTCTCTAAGTCAGAATGCCCGCCGAAAGTAAAATCAACTCATATCCATCTGCGTGGTACAGATGAGTAAAATCATGAATATTCCATCAAAAGTAATCATTTTAGCTTCAGAGATTCTCTACAGATTGTCTATTACTCTGAGACAATCAACAGTCAATTTAATTTTTTACAACCTTTTATTCAAGAAGACGGAAAGCATATATGACTGACGCTTACTGCTATCTTCAATAGATTTCTGCCAATTTCAAATAGACATAGCAGTTTGCCATTCAATCAAATACACCAATTGATATCAGCCCTTTTTTAACTTGGGAAGGAATGATTTCAAACATTATTTATTTACAGGAGAAGTTGCTGCTGTAAAAACTTTCATGTCTGCATTTTTAACTGATTCTTACACATTTCTAAATCAATGCTCAATCAAAAACATAATCTATTTGTCTGCACAACTTGTGGTGGTAAGTGGGAAGACGGTAAGCGAGTTGGTGAAAGTAAAGGTGAACAACTACTAAAACAGCTTCAACAACTTGCAGCAGACAGTGAATTGCACAATCAATTCTCCATTCAGGGGGTTGAATGTATGAGTGCTTGCAGTCATTCCTGTGTCGTTGCTTTTGCAGCAGCAGGAAAATCAACCTATCTCTTTGGTGATTTACCCGTAGATAATAGTACATTTGCTATACTAAAATGTGCCAGTCTATACTATGCTAAAGCGGATGGTTTGCTACCTTGGTCAGAACGCCCAGAACCATTGAAAAAAGGTATTTTAGCGAAAATACCTGCACTAAAATAAGTGGCAAAGTTAAACGTCAACTATTGTTAATTGTTCACTAGATATCAGTATAAAAAGTATTTTGCTGTTGGTGACTAGTTAAATTGATGCCAAGCCGCTATTGCAATTTTTACCATTTGTGTGATAATGATTATAATTATCATTCAAGTGCAGTGCGGCTTTTTTCTTTATTGTCGCATTCTTTTTTACCGTGTAATTGAGTAAATTACCGTGCTAGTTAACGAAAAAGACTGCAACTTTTACCTTGGTCAAATTTTTAGTTATACAGGTGTTTAGGTAAAAAATGTCTATCAATTTAGTTGCGAAACTGGGAATTCAAATTGTTGCGTCTAGTGTGACTATGACTTTGGGAATGTTGTGTGAGAATTGCAAAGTTATAGGAGTAGAAATTCCCCAACATGAAGAACCAGTCACAGAGAAAATTACTCAAAATACACCAGCAGATATTGAAGAAAAAGAAGCTGATATTGAAATAGATGTCATTGAGAAGTTATTAAATGAACCTGTTTTTTCACCCTTTCGTCAGGAAGGAACAGTGAAAGATTCTACCCGGCCAATTTATGTAATTACGGGTGAAGAAATGGAAGCGCAAGGTGCGAGAACTATCAGAGAAGCACTTAAATTTCTGCCTGGTATATTAGGCGATGGTACAGTAGGAACAGAAGTTAATGCTTTAAGTGGTCAATTAATTCGTGGTTCTAATACTGGTCAAGTATTAATATTACTTGATGGTAGACCAATTAATAATGCCGGAAGTGGTGGTTTTGATCTTTCCGAATTTACAACTAACAATATTCAAAGAATTGAAGTATTACCAGGAGGAGGTTCAACTCTGTATGGTTCTGATGCAATTGGGGGAGTAATTAATATTATCACCCGTCGTCCTACAGAGAAAATTACCACAGAAGCAAAAGTCAATTTTGGTGCTTACGGACTCAATCAACAGAGTATTCAAAATAGTGGCAAAAAAGGTGATATTTCTTGGGTTGTAGGTTACAACCGTACCCAAGCTGAAAATAATTATCCTTTTTCTATTCCCGAAGCTAACTTTACAGGAACTCGAAAAAATAATGATGCACTTTATAATAATTTCAATGTCAAATTAGAGGCAGATTTAGGAAAACGGAATACCCTCAGTTTCTCGACTTTATACTTAAATAAAGAACAAGGAACACCAGGAGGAGTGCCAATTCCTTTTCCAGTCAATGGACAAGGTTTTTTTAATTCACTTACAGATAAAAATCGCAAATACACAGATCAAGTTTTAACTGATTTAACCTGGAATTCAAAATTAGGAGGTGGGGATAATTCTTTATTAACAGCAAGAATTTATGGTGATTTTTTGAATACTCGTTTTGATCCTAGTGGTTCATCTTCATCTCCCAGTCGCTTTGAGACTAATCAAACTTCCTACGGAATTCAAACTACACATAGTTGGAACTTTGCTAAAAATCAAAGCTTAGTTTATGGCTTTGATTATCGCACTGTCAATGTTCGGAATACTTCTTTTAGCTATTCCACTAATAAAGAAACATTGAATTATGATAATGACATTAATCAAGGAGCATTATTTGGCAAATATGAAGTAGCATTAATCCCCAACTTGACTATTAATTTAGGGTTACGTCAAGACTTTAGTAGCTTAGTAAATGGTTCTGTTACATCTCCATCTGTAGGAACAAAATTTGCTGTCTCTGATTCAACTACTTTAAGAGCAAATTACATCAAAAATTTCCGAGTTCCCACCATTGCTAACTTATTTAATGTCAATCCTAGTAATATTGGCAACCCAGAACTTAAACCAGAAAGAGGTGATAGTTTTGATATTGGCATTGACCAAAAACTTGGTAATATTGGTTTAGTAAGATTAACCTTTTTCAAAAATAGCGTATCAGATCCAATTGCCTTTAAGCGACTGACACCACCAGTAAATGGTAATACAGGAACTTGGGAAAATATCGGACTGGTGGAAACTACAGGAATTGAGGCTAGTTTGAATTTGCAAATGGCCAAAAACGTTTATACTTTCGTTAATTACACGGCAAATGATCCACGTATTTTGAAAAGTTCTAATGCGGCGGAAATTGACAAAGAACTGCGCTTTGCTGGTGCAGATAAATTAAATTTGGGAGTTTCTTATGAAAATCCTCAAGGTTTGTATTTGGGTTTACTAATGAATTCCTTAAATGGGTATCCTACTAATAATACAAATACAGAATTTTTATCTGGTTATACGACTTTTGATTTTAAACTGCGTGTACCTTTAAGTGATAAACTGGTAGTTACAGGTAGTTTGGAAAATCTCTTTAATCAGCGTTATCAGTTGTTTCCTGGTTTTCCTGACGGAGGTAGAGGTTTTCAAGTTGGTTTAAGTTCTACTTTTTAATATTTTTCTCACGCAGAGCCGCAGAGTCACAGAGAGTAATACAAGAGTTTAATACAAGGAGGATGTTTTATGGCTGATTTTAATTGTTGGGTAACACCAGTAAATGAAAAAACAATTGAAGCTACGGGAAATGATTGGCAAATTGAATATGAGTTTTTTGATTGTCAAGGTGATGTTCTGGCTTGTTTAGCTTATACTTTATTTCAGGAAAATTGGCATCAAGTTGGTTTAGGACATTTGGAACAAGGTAGTGTTTTAGAGTTGGAGTTTCACGAAGCACCTAAAAAATGCGTTCTCTATGATGGATATTTAACTGTTATTACTAGAGATTGGCATTTTCATTTATGTATTGAGGAAACTCTAGGTGGACCTAATGCTGAAACTTCTATCGAAGTAAGACAGCAACGTTTGATTAATAAGGGTGCATTTTATAGAAGGATAAATCCCGAAGGAGAACCCAGAAGTTGGGGTATTCAATTTTGGAATGGTGCTGGTGAAAAGGCTATGACGATATTTTTACCTAATCCTTATGTGGAAGATGAAAATTTGCTTCCTGAAGGTAAGGCTGATTTTAAAAAGTTGGATTTTTATCAGGAACTTAGAGATATTTATGTATTAGGTAAAAAGCCCATTCCTTTTACTAAAAATCCTCTCAAATGTGCCTACATTGCAGTTTGTACTTCTGGACGTTGTTATCCTTCTCGAAAATGGCAACCTACTTTTGAGGCTTTAAAGGCTGCTGTTGAGAAGGCAGAATTAGATTTGGAAGTGAGAACAAGTGGTTGTTTACAGGTTTGTAAGTTAGGTCCTGTTGTTTATCATTCTACTGATAGAACTTGGTACAGTCGTGTTAAACCGGAAGTTGCAGAAAGAATTGTACAGGAACATTTGGTTGAGGGGAATAAGGTTGTTGAATATATATATCCTTAGTTGGTGTTTGGGTAGGGTGATTTTTTCACGCAGAGGCGCAAAGAGGAATATGGAAGATGATTTTTGGCAAGTCTAAGATTATTATCTTTTTATGTCAGTTGTTTTTAGTTGCTGTTTTGGTTGTTTCTTGTCAAGGTTCTCAGAATAGTCCGGTTGTTAGTTCAGTTGATAATGGCTGTGTTCAAAAGTATGATTCTAATGTTGATTATTTTCCCAATAAGGTGAAGGTTAATCATGCTATCGGCTTTGCAGTTGAATATTATAAAAACTACAAAGTCGTGACGATTAAAAATCCTTGGAAAAATGCTAAAACAGGTTTTAAATATGTTTTGGTTCAATGCGGTACACCGACACCACCAGGGTTTGAAAAGTCCCAAGTATTTACTACACCTGTAAGTTCTGTGATTTCTCTTTCTACAACTCATTTACCACATTTTTCTAAGTTAAATGTTGTTGATAAGTTAATCGGTGTTAGTGATATTAAACAAGTAACTACACCAGATTTTATTGACAGAATTAAGGCTGGTAAGGTGGTATCTGTTGGGAATAATTCTACTGTGAATGTGGAGAAAGTTTTAGAACTTAATCCTGAGTTAGTTACAACTTTTGGTACTGGAAATCAACAAACTGATAGTTTTCCTAAGTTGTTGGAAGCTGGGTTAAAGGTGGCGATAAATGCTGAATATATGGAAGATACTCCACTGGGGAGAAGTGAATGGTTAAAATTTACTGCTTTATTTTTTAATAAGGAGGAAGATGCGGAGAAAATATTTGCTGAAATTGCTAAGAAATACGCAGATATTGCTACTAAAGCTAAAGCTGTTAAAAATCGTCCGACTGTGTTTGTAGGCTTCAATTTTAAAGGGACTTGGCACACACCAGGTGGTAATAGTTATGTAGCCAAATATCTCGCTGATGCAGGTGCAAATTATCTCTGGAGTGAGGATAAATCTTCTGGTAGTTTACCTATATCTTTTGAAGCTGTTTTTGAACGCGCTGCTAATGCTGATTATTGGTTGAATCTTAGACAATCTTGGCTAAGTTTAAAAGATGTTGTGACTGAAGATAATCGTTATGGTGATTTTAATGCTTTCAAAAAAGGAAATCTCTATAATAATAATGCTCGCCTTAGTCCCAATGGTGGTAATGATTACTGGCAAAGTGGGATTAGTAACCCTGATGTAGTTTTATCTGATTTAATTAAAATATTTCATCCAGAAATATTACCAAATTATAACCTATTTTACTATCAAAAAGTGAATAAATAATGTTAATTAAAAAGCATGAGGTTATTAATAAATTTTTACTCTGGAAATTTATTAATAAGAAATATTTGATTTTTTCAATTTTACTAATCTGTTTAATTTTGGCATTTTTGCTGGATTTAGGATTTGGGGCTGTGAATATTCCCATTCATGAGGTTATGAATATCTTGCTGGGACAAGAAGCAGAAAAGACAACATGGACAAATATTATTCTCAAATTTCGTCTACCTAAAGCTTTAACTGCAACGTTAGCCGGTGCAGCTTTAGGGGTAAGTGGCTTGCAAATGCAAACTCTATTTAAAAATCCTTTAGCGGGTCCTTTTGTATTAGGAATTAGTTCCGGTGCAAGTTTAGGAGTAGCGTTGGTTTTACTGACAGCAAGTTTGACTGTACCGACGTTATTAACTGATTTAGGAATGATTGGTGATTTTAGTTTAGTTATAGCGGCAAGTTTTGGTGCAGCATCAGTATTAGGGTTGATGTTAGTTGTTTCTCGTCGTGTGCAAGACACAATGACGCTGTTAATTTTAGGTTTATTATTTGGATATGCGACAAGTGCAATGGTAAGTATTTTGTTACAATTTAGTTCACAAGAACGGATTCAAAGTTATATAATGTGGACTTTTGGCAGTTTTACTGGGGTAACTTGGCAACAATTAGCTATTTTAACTCCAGTTATTTGTGTAGGTTTATTAATTGCTGTGCTGCAATCAAAATCTTTAAATGCACTTTTATTAGGTGAATCTTATGCACGCAGTTTAGGGTTAACAGTCCAAAAAACCAGATTTTCTGTGATTAGCAGTGCTTCTATATTAGCGGGAGCGATTACTGCTTTTTGTGGTCCGATAGCATTTTTAGGTGTGGCAATTCCCCATCTTTGTCGTAGTCTTTTTAATACTTCAGATCATCGGATATTAATTCCTAGTGTCATAATCATGGGGGCAATT
Source organism: Dolichospermum compactum NIES-806 (assembly GCF_002368115.1). Lineage (NCBI taxonomy): Bacteria > Bacillati > Cyanobacteriota > Cyanophyceae > Nostocales > Aphanizomenonaceae > Dolichospermum > Dolichospermum compactum. The sequence continues at coordinate 250,771 of NZ_AP018316.1, forward strand.
TTAGCTTTATTTGCTGATTTGGTTTCCCAAATTCTGATAAATCAAATGGTTTTACCTTTAAATGCTATTACTGCTTTGATAGGAACTCCTGTTGTTACTTGGGTAATTCTACAACGTAACTCTAGAAAATCTTTTCCGTCATGAGTAACTCAATTCTGGAAACTCATAATTTAACTATTGGTTATAAGACTTCCCAGAAAACTATTCGGAATGTTGCATCTAATATTTCTACCTCTTTGCAAACAGGAGAATTAGTTTGTCTACTTGGTCCTAATGGTGCGGGTAAGTCTACATTATTGCGCACTCTGGCAGGAATGCAGCCACCAATTGCTGGGGAAGTCAAACTTTTAGAAAATGATATTTACAAGTTACCACCACAAGAATTAGCAAAACGTTTAAGTTTGGTATTGACTGAAAAAATTGATGTGGGAATGTTATCAGCTTACGCTTTGGTGAGTATGGGCAGATATCCTTATACTGACTGGTGGGGAAAGTTATCATCTGAAGATGAAGAGATTATTAATTGGGCGATAAAATCTGTGGGGGCGGTAAATTTAGCCCAACGGAATGTGAGTGAATTAAGTGATGGTGAACGACAAAAAATCATGATTGCTAGAGCTTTAGCACAGTCGCCTATGGTGATGCTATTGGATGAACCTACAGCATTTTTAGATTTACCACGTCGGGTGGAAATTATGCAATTATTACGTCAATTAGCAAGGGATATAAATCAGGCAATTTTGCTTTCTACCCATGATTTAGATTTAGCTTTACGTCTTGCTGATAAAATTTGGCTATTAGGAAATAATGGTATTCTCCACGTTGGCGCACCGGAAGATTTGATATTAAATGGTATATTTGCTGATGCTTTCCGCACTGAAGGTGTAGAATTTAATATTTTTTCTGGGGAATTTAATCTGCATATACCTGAAAAAGGAACAGTTAATTTGATAGGTGAAGATATTGCGACTATTTGGACAATTCGTGCTTTAGAAAGAGTAGGATTTACAGTGTTACAAGGTGGTAAATCTGCACAAATTACAGTAGAAGTTATTTCTAGTCCTCAAGAGGTTTTTTGGAAAGTCAGGAAATATAAAGCTGTGTCTACATATTATTCTTTATATGAAGTAATTAAATTTTTAAGTTTTTAAATTCGTAATTATACAAAAAATTACCCTATTTATTTTTAATTTACTTAAGTAGGTTCGCATTGAAAATTGTCGTTATGGCAAGAGGCAAAGGGCAGGAGTGAAGAATCTGTGGGATTTTGATCTTTACAGTTTTAGACTCCGACTGGGAACGAGGATTGAGTTCAAAGCTGCCGATTTACTAGGGTAGCGCTGGCTTGATCAACTGGCATAAGTATGACTTCGTTAATATTAACGTGACTGGCTCTAGTGGCGCAGAAAAAGATCACATCAGCTACATCATCAGGAGTCAAGGGTTTAACGCCTGCATACACCTTTTTAGCTCGTTCTGTATCACCATGAAACCGGACTTGACTAAATTCTGTTTCTATCATACCAGGATCTACAGATGTCACTCTCACAGGAGTTCCTAAAAGGTCTTGTTTTAAGCCTTCAGAAATGGCTTTAACGGCGGCTTTTGTCCCACAATAGACATTACCACCAGGATAGGTTTGATGTCCGGCAATAGAACCGATATTGATGACATGACCATGATTCCGTTCTACCATTCCTGGGACAATATAACGGGTAAGGTAAAGTAAACCTTTGATATTAGTATCTATCATTTCTTCCCAGTCTTGAAAATCGCCTTCTTGCAATTTACTTAAACCGCGACTTAAACCGGCATTGTTAATGAGAATATCAATATTTTTCCAAGATGAGGGTAAGTTAGTAATAGCTGATTCTACAGCCAAGCGATCGCACACATCAAGTTGTAATAAATGGATTTTCTCTGATGGAATATCTAATGAATTAGCTAATTGCTGTAACCGTTCCCACCGTCGTGCGGCTAAAATCAGCTTTGCACCAGCATGAGCAAAAATTCTCGCACAAGCAGCGCCAATACCGCTACTTGCACCGGTAATGAAAACAATTTGGTTTTGCATAGAGTTGTCAGTTGTTCGTTGTTAGTATACTCTTGACCAATGACTAATGACTAATAATTACTTCTTAACCACCTGTAACCGTTGAGTAATAATAGTCATATCTTCACCTCGGCGAATTACAGCGGAAATCCATTGAGGTCCGGGAGTAGAAGGTGCGCGTCCTATTTTGAAGAGTCCACCAGAATTGAGAAATTCTAAATTTGCAATTGTGGGGTTGAGGAGTTTACTGCTTTGAATGGGTTCTTCTATGGCTGTTCCCAAGAGAAAATCTTCACCTAATGGTTCTTGGACAATGGCATCAAAACTATATTTTTCCCCAACTTTTACCTGTTGTGGTAATTTAATTTCTACTTGGGGTGGTTTACTACCAGCGGTTAGTTGAGTCCGTTCTGATAGAATATCTTGCTGAACGATTTTTGCACCTGCGATTTTTTGCCGCGATTTAATTGTAGATTGCAGAGTTAAATTATTATTACCTGATGCTGGTAAACCGCTAATTGTGGTGACAGTATTCGCAATAATTGTATTGCCTTCCGATTTCCAAGATTCTAGCTTGGTTGTGTAACGTAATTTGGGATATCGTTTCCAAAGTCCTGTTAAGGCTTGTTCCATTGCTTTGCGATTTAAGCCGTCACCATGAGTAAATTTAGGGCTATAAAATTCCATGACACCGTTCACATTACCTTGATTAGCAGCATTATCAATTTGTGTTAATAGGTTAGTTAGTGTAGCAGAAGCATTTGCGGGTTGACCGGCTTGCACCAATTGCCAAGTGCTGGATAAACCAATTGCTAGTACGCTGGAAATTAGGGAAATACTAAGGCTTAATGTTTTGTTACGTTTCATTAATAAGGGGATAATTTTAGTCATAAGGAAGATTTTACTGATTTGATGATACAAGATAAGGAATTTGTTTTATCTTAATGAAACTGGGAGATAAATGGTATAGTCGGGAATGGTAAATCCATCAATTAAATTACTTATAGCAGCTAGTGGGACAGGTGGACACTTGTTTCCTGCGATCGCATTGGCAGAAAAACTGCCAGAATACAATATTGAATGGCTGGGTGTGCCAAATAGGCTAGAAACTCAGTTAGTTCCCAAGATATATCCTTTAAATACGGTTGCTGTTGAAGGGTTTCAGCAAGGTTTGAGTCTTGGTTCTGTCCGCACTTTATGGAAACTAATCAGTTCGATTCTTCAAGTTAGACGGATTTTGCAACAAGGAAAGTTCCAAGGAGTTTTCACCACAGGGGGTTATATTGCCGGTCCTGCGGTGATTGCAGCGCGTTCTTTGGGTTTACCTGTGGTTTTTCATGAATCCAATGCAATACCGGGTAAAGTTACCCGCTTTTTTGGTCCTTGGTGTAAGGCTGTGGCAATAGGATTTGACGTAACTACTCAATATTTACCTGGGACAAAAACTGTCTGTGTGGGTACTCCTGTGCGGTCTCAATTTTTAGATGAAGCTGTTAATAACACTTTAGATTTACCTATTCCTGATGGTGTGCCTCTAATTGTGGTGTTTGGTGGTAGTCAAGGGGCTGTAGCTGTAAATAAATTAGTCCGACAGTCTGCGGACGCTTTGTTTCAAGCCGGTGCTTATATTGTGCATCTAACAGGGGATAATGATCCTGATATTCATAGTCTTCAACATCCTCAATATATCGCCTTGGCTTTTTATGATCATATGGCGGCTTTGTTGCGAAGAGCTAATTTAGCTATTAGTCGTTCTGGCGCGGGTAGCTTGACAGAATTGGCAGTTTGTGGTGTTCCATCAATTTTGATCCCCTATCCCTTTGCGGCGGAAGATCATCAATCTTATAATGCGGCAGTATTTACTCAGGCTGGTGCGGCTTTGTCCTTTAAACAGTCGGATTTAACTCCAGAAATATTTACAACTCAGGTGTTGAATTTGTTGCAGTCTCGGACGGAATTAGGGAAAATGGCAGAGAAAGCCGCATCAATCGCTGTTCCTGATAGTGCAGATAAATTGGCGACTTTGGTGAGAGAGGCGATCGAAAATTAATTCCCATTAACTTAAAATAGTCATATCTAAATTGTGAGCATTTGGTGATATGGCGCGGTAAGATAGACAATATCTCTCAGATTTGCAACAATCGTTTACAAGCATAGCAGGTGACAGGAAGTGACAGGTGACAGTGCTAAAAGTCTTTTAGTGTCTAAGTTTTAGCATTGGTAGATGTCCTAACAGCATTGTCCGTTGCTATATTACAAAGATACAGCAGGAGTCAGGAGTCAGGAGTAAAACTGGTTTGCTGTCTGGCTTTGAATTTAGATTCTGTACCTCATTAATCTGTAAGTAACAACTCTAAAAGATTTACCAGCCGTCATGACGGTGGACTAATGGCTATATTTACATTGAACTAGGAAAATTGCGAACTTTTGTAGCGATAGTTTGACTTTTATTATGAGAGAAGAGGACAAAGGGCATTTTCTCACCATGATAAAAGCCTGTTGTCATCAGTTGCTGATCTTCCCAATGTGACTAAGCTGAAATGGAAAATAATCACAACAGTTTGACGAAGCTAAATAACGATAATCGGGGTTTGGGAATGGAACGGTGGAAACAAGACTTAAAAAATGACCTGATTGCTGGTTTGCTGGTGGTAATTCCCCTCGCAACTACAATCTGGTTAACAATTACCATAGCTACCTGGGTAATTAACTTTCTCACCCAAGTTCCTAAACAACTGAATCCCTTTGATGGGTTAAATCCTATATTAGTAAATATACTTAATTTACTGGTAGGATTAGCCGTACCATTACTAAGTATTCTGGCTATTGGTTTAATGGCTAGAAATATTGCTGGTCGGTGGTTATTGGATTTTGGTGAACGGTTACTACAAGCGATTCCTCTGGCAGGACAGGTATATAAAACTCTCAAGCAACTATTAGAAACCCTCCTAAAGGATTCTAATGGTAAATTTCGCCGAGTAGTTTTAGTAGAATACCCTCGTCCGGGCATTTGGGCGATCGCATTTGTCACCGGCGCAATTAGCAATGAAATCCAAAATCAAATATCCCGTCCCGTCCTCAGTCTATTTATTCCCACTACCCCCAATCCCACAACAGGATGGTATGCAGTAGTACCAGAAGAGGATGTAGTTAATCTCTCTATATCCGTTGAGGATGCTTTTAAGATAGTTGTGTCTGGCGGTATAGTCGCCCCTAATATTCAATTACCAGAGCTTTCTGGACTGTCAGCAGGATCATCTTTAGAAATACAACAGCGGGAAATTCCCGAAATTGAACCTAAACTCGATACCAACCTAGTAAAGTGAACAAAAAATAGATAAGCTAATTGTTCATCTGTGCTAGAACTCATATATTTTTTATCATCCCAACTAACTGTATGCAACGTCGTAAACCCCAACAAATAGCCCGTGAATTGGCTCTGTTAAGCCTTAGCCAATTACCCATTAACCCCAAGAAACTGGAAACCCTATCAGACGAGCAATTAGTCTCTAAGCTAGTTTTAGGGGCAGTCCGTACCCTGACATTAGAGGTACAGGACACATTGAATAATGCCGCAGGCGAACTACAACGGAGCAATGATCGCCTATTAACTAGCGAAACGAGAGCCGCTGACTTAAATACAGCTAGAACTATGTTGAAAGAGGCAATTTCCTATACCCAAATAGCTATTAATCAATTAGGTACATCCGTTGATTTTCCTGAATTAATTCAGTTAGCTAATCAAGATAAGGAAGTTCGTAATTACGCTAAAGCTATTATTATTACCGTTAGTGAAAATCATCAGGCTATCGAAGAATCTATTTCTCATGCTTTAGTAGATTGGCAAGTTACCCGTTTAGCCCAAATTGATAGAGATATTTTGCAAATAGCCACCGCAGAAATAAAGTTTATGAAAGTTCCCGACAGCATTGCTATTAATGAAGCTGTAGAACTAGCTAAACGTTACAGTGGAGAAGACGGACACCGATTTATTAATGGTGTTCTCCGTCGAGTTAGCGAACAAAAACAACCTGTTTAAATTGGTCATTGGTCAGTTGTCATTAGTCAGTTGTCAGTTGCAAAACTGTTACCCATTATCCATTACCTATTACCCATTCCCTAAACTACAATGGCTTTTAATTGGTTTCGTCGTCCAAATAATGAATCTGCTGATACTCCTGAAACTCAAAATCAGAAGGAAACACCCGCAGTAGAAGCAACTGAAACAGCAACAACCGGACCAGATACGGCGGACTTGTTGGCTTTTGCTAAGGCTGCTTATAAAAATATTCAAGAAAAACAACAAATAGAACCAGAATCATCTGTAGCTGTTGAAGAAAATCCTGTTACTGAAGAAATAGGAGAAACTGAAGCAGAAGCAGAAACTGCACCGATAGAAGTAGATGAAAATATAGTAGAAATTACTGAAGATGTTGTCAGTGAACTAGAAACAGCTAATTTATCTTTTTTAGAACGGGCTGCGGCGGAAAGAAAAGCTAAACAAGAGAAATTAATTGCTAGTGCGATAGAAACAGAAATTCCAGAAACACCAACAACCCCAACAGAAACAGAAGTCGAGATTCCAGAACTTGTATTTGATGATGGATTTAAGTGGTCAGCCAAGGTTTTAGCCGCCCAAGGGAGAAAAGCCGAAGATATTTCTCTAGAAGAAATTACTTGGTTGAAAAAACTCCGTCAAGGTTTGGATAAAACCCGACGGAATATTCTCAACCAACTCAAAGCAATTGTTGGTCAAGGACCTCTTAACCAAGCGGCTGTAAATGAAATTGAATCATTACTTCTCCAGGCAGATGTGGGTGTAGAGGCAACAGATTATATTATTGCTGCGCTCCAGAAAAAAATACTGACAGAAGTTACTCCACCGGAACAAGCGATCGCTTATCTGAAAGAAATTCTCAGAGGTATGCTAGATGCACCCTTGCAAAACCCAGACAAACCCAGCTTTGCACCCGAAAAAGATCAACTCACAATTTGGTTAATTACCGGAGTCAATGGCGCAGGAAAAACTACAACCATCGGTAAAATTTCTCACCTAGCCCAAAAATCCGGTTATAAATGCCTAATTGGTGCAGCAGATACATTCCGGGCGGCAGCAGTGGAACAAGTCAAAGTTTGGGGAAATAGAAGCGGTGTCGAAGTTATCGCCAATCCTGGTAAAAACACAGATCCAGCAGCAGTGGTATTTGATGCGATCGCCGCTGCCCAATCCAGAGAAACTGAACTACTATTAATAGATACCGCTGGGAGACTGCAAAATAAGAAAAACCTCATGGACGAACTGGGCAAAATTCGCAAAATCATAGATAAAAAAGCCCCTAATGCCCGGGTTGAATCCCTATTAGTTCTCGATTCCACCTTAGGACAAAATGGACTGCGACAAGCTGAAGTATTTTCCCAAGCAGCCCAACTCAGCGGCGTTGTTTTAACCAAATTAGACGGAACAGGTAAAGGCGGTGTAGCGATCGCTGTTGTCCAGCAACTAGGCTTACCTATCCGATTTATTGGCGCTGGTGAAGGAATTGAAGATTTGCGTCCATTTTCTAGTTACGAATTTGTAGAAGCATTACTAAGCGGTTGATACCGCCATCAAAAAAGCGATCATAAATAGGGTTTGCACCAAAAAGTTATCTGTGAGGGCTAGAAGTATGGCTAACGCCACGCTGCGCTATCAGGAGTATGTCCAGGTATCCTTACATCTTCTGATAATCTAGCAAGATTTAAACCATAGCTGCTAATTTTCTAGCAATGCAGTCAGACAGATAAGTTTTTTCAATCTCTCTTTTTCAAAAAAATCACATTTCTATGTTTGTTGAGAATATACTCGGTTGATTCTCAAGATTATTGAGAATGTAATCAATAAGCTAACGATTTTACTAGGGTATTGACATCTGGAAATTTTATGCTATTGTCAAGGTATATAATCTGGAAGTTTTCATATCTAAAAATTAGCGTTGCGGAAGGAACTTTAGCTTTATTCAACAAGCCTAATTAGGGTTTGCTGAAAAAACGTAAATAAATCAAAGGTATAATCTGAGTCACATCTACGGAATGTGGGTTTAAATAGGGCTTGATCGGAATATCCCACTCAAAGCACTCAGAACCAACAATAAAGGAGTTAACCAATCACCCCAACGCACATATAAAGTCCGAGTTTGACGGGGATAAATAGTTTCTGAATGGGTTTGATAGGTATTATAAGCCGATTTCCAGAGAGTTTGCCCATGTGGATTAATAAATGCCGAATAGCCTGTATTTGTTGCCCTTACAGCCCATCTATCGGTTTCAATTGCCCGCATGATATCCTGGGCATGATGTTGATCTGCCATTGCAGCAGTATAATGAGCATCATTAGAAGAACTGAGGATAAATTTCCCACCCATAGAAGCTTGATAACGGAAATTTTCCGCAAAAGCAGATTCATAACAAATACCAATAATTACCCTACCAAAAGGAGTATCAAAAATTTGATTAGCTTTACCCGGAACTTGGTGTGCTTCTAGTGGTGATAACCGTTGAATAATCCCCCCTAAAATATTTTCAAAAGGAATATATTCTCCTAATGGGACAAGTTTAGATTTATCGTAACGACTGGTAACTTCCCCATTACCAAGAACCGTAAATAAACTATTTGTATAACTACTTCCTTGTTCACCAAAAGCACCTACCCAAGCTATGACACCCTGTTCTCGAATAGCTTCTAATAAAGGAGTTTGGGGTAAAGTCCGAGAAAAAATAGGGATAGCAGCTTCTGGGGTAAGAACAGCTTTGACACCTTGATTAGTTAAACTTAAATATCCTTCAGTGTAAGCTGTCATAGCCCGACGTAAACCTTCAGGAAGAACCTTAATTTTATTAGGAATATTACCTTGAATTACACCAATTTTTAAAGCCGTATTCGCACCTTCCGTCAACGGTTGACTATAGAAAAGAAAACCAATTAAATGAGCCAAAATAAATAGAGAAAAAGCCGAATAAATAGCGATTCTTTCTTCCTTTGCGCCTCTGCGTCTCTGCGTGAGATATTCCGCAATTAACCCATTAAAAGCCACAATCACCGCAGTCACAGTATTGGGTCCAGAAAGCTGTCCTAAATGGAGAATTACGAGATTTTGCGGTGATTGAGTATAAGCCAAAGAACTCCACCACAGAGGACCTGCACTCCAGAGGCTTTCTAAGCCACACCAAATTGCTGTACCAAGTAGAACACGCCACCAAGGATTTCCCCTATCTAAACGCACCATTAAAGCCGCCCAAACAGTCACTAAAATTCCCCCCCACAGGCTAATAAATGCCCAACAAAGGAGGGTAATAGTTAAACTAGGCAACCAAGGAACACCTAACCAATCCATAGGATGAATCCCTGTAATCCACGACAAGGCGACTCCGTGATAACCGATACCCCACAATAAGGCAAGGGGCAGGGGGCGGGGGGCAGGGGGATCTGTTTTGGATGTATATTTAATAACTAATAGCCACAAGGGAACAAGGGCAATCCAGGCTATAAACCATGCACCAATAGGGGCGACGGTTGTTCCCATGAATATGCCACTGAGAAAAAACAAAGTATAATATATAATGGTTTTGGAAATATGTTGGTGTCCGAGTTTTAGCATTCCCCAAAAATGTTGAACTTGTGCAAATAAATTAAATAAGGCCGCGTGTTAAGCTGTCATCTGAAAGTTTCAGTTTTATTAATACAAAGATTATTGTAAAATGAAGCTGATTAAAATAAGTAGCCATCATTAGGAAAGGATACTATATGAACACTCAGTATGTTCAATATGGATGTGGTCTTTCCTCACCTGATTCTTGGATTAACTTTGATGCTTCTCCAAATCTTTGGCTTGAGAGATTACCTGTATTAGGTAGATTTTACTCAGGCACTAAAAGCCTAGAAGGTAAAATTGTCAGATCAAGATTTCCCAAAAATATTCGATACGGAGATATAATTAAGGGATTGCCAATAGAACCAAACTCTTGCTCAGGGGTTTATACAAATTCGTAAGGCTGATTTTAATGATTCAAGAGATCCTGTATTTGCTGATGTTGAAGATCAAAGTAGGTTTATTGATGCTGTTGCCATTGAATGTATGAAACCAAACGATTAATAATTCACAAATTTAAGAGCTATACTAGAAGAATTAAGATCCCCGACTTCTCTAAGAAGTCGGGGATCTTGTTAATTGTTAATTGTCTATTCTGCTTCTTCTAGTTCTCCTGTATCTCCTGTGTCAGGGGGAACAACAGCAACTCCAGTAATGGCATCATCTTCGTCTAGACGCTGCACTTTAACTCCAGTAGCTGATCTTGATTGAATAGAAATGGCATTGACGGCTTGACGAATAATGATACCACGATTGGTGGCCATCATGATTTCGTCGTCGCTGTTAACAATTCGCAAGGTGGCTAATTTGTCTTTGGTTTTGCGATTTTTGAATTTGGTAGCCATTAAACCCTGTCCAGCGCGGTTTTGCAGTCGGAATTGGGAAACGGGAACGCGCTTGCCATAACCGCCCATAGTAATGACTAATACCCAGGGTCCAATACTGTTGGTGTTAGTGACTTCTACGATTTCTTCGCTATTTTCGATGTCGGCGGTTTCTACGGTTTCTTCGCTATTTTCGATTTCTACAGTTTCTTCAATGTCCCCTTCTATGACAGTATCCAAGGTATCGAGAACAGCGGCTGGTAAAATATCCATGCCGATGAGTTCGTCTTTGTTTTTGAGTTTCATGGATTTTACACCACGAGTGGCTCTCCCCAGGGGACGCAGTTGATCATGGGTGCAGCGGAAGTGAATAGCCATACCTTGACGTGAGCCGATAATTATGCTGTCTTCAACTCTGGCTCTTCTGACCCAGCGCAGTTGGTCACCTTCTTCTAAGGATATGGCAATTAATCCGTTGGCGCGAATGTGGCTAAATGCTTCGAGGACGGTTTTTTTGATGTTACCGCCTTTGGTGAGCATGACGAGATACTCTTCGCTGCTAAATTCGTCTACGGGGACAATGGAGGTGATTTTTTCTTCTTTGGGTATGGGCAACATTTGCACTATGGGTGTACCGCGACTGGTGCGAGAACTCACAGGAATTTGATATGCTCTTAGGCAATAAACGACTCCGCGATCGCTAAAGAATAAAATACTATCATGGTCGCAGCAGGTTAAAAAATGCTCGATGGTATCATCATCTTTGACTTTTGCCCCGGCTTTGCCTCTGGTGGCCCGGCTTTGGGATTCAAAGGTGTTGACGGGCATCCGTTTGATGTAACCTTGTTCTGTCACCAGAATAATCGCCTTTTCATTGGCAATTAAGTCAATATCATCTATGTCTCCTTCCCCATGAGTAATTACTGTCCGTCGGGGTGTGGCAAAGCTGGTTTTAATTTGGATGATTTCCGTTTCAATGATTTCTAGCACCCGTTCCCGTCTGGCTAAAATATCCTCTAAGTCGCTAATTTTAACTTGTAAATCGTCGTGTTCCAGGCGGATTTTATCGGCTTCTAGGGCTGTTAGTCGGCGTAGTTGCATTTGCAAAATTGCGTCTGCTTGCACTTCCGACAGTCCATAGGTGGTGATTAATTCCCCTTTGGCTGTGGGTGCGTCTGGTGCATGACGAATTAGAACAATAATTGCATCTAATCGTGACAGGGCAATTAATAAGCCTTGCAATAGGTGATCTCGTTCCTGGGCTTTCCTGAGTTCGTAGCGAGTCCGGCGTTCAATGGAGAGAATGCGGAAATCTAGGAAGACGCTGAGGAAACGTTTGAGGTTGAGGGTGTGGGGTTCACTGTTGACTAATGCCAACATATTTGCCCCAAAGTTAGACTGTAAAGGGGTTTGTTTATAAAGGTTGTTTAAAACAACGCGGGGATAGGCATCACGTTTTAATTCTATGACAATTCTCATCCCGTCGCGATCGCTCTCGTCCCGGATATCGGAAATACCATCAATGCGTTTATCATTCACCAACTCGGCAATTTTTTCGATTAATGCCGCTTTGTTGGTTTGGTAAGGCAATTCGGTAATGATGATTGCTTCCCGTTCTGGACGGTTGCGTTGGGTCAGGGTTTCAATATTCGCCACACCCCGCATGGTAATTGAACCGCGTCCAGTGGTGTAAGCTTCTTTAATCCCACTGACTCCCAATATCTGCGCTCCGGTGGGGAAATCGGGACCGTGAATATACTGCATTAACTGCATATCAGTTATTTCGGGATTGTGAATTAGGGCTACTAATCCATCAATCAATTCTCCCAAGTTATGTGGGGGAATATTTGTCGCCATTCCCACAGCAATTCCCGAAGAACCATTTAACAGCAGTTGGGGAATGCGGGAGGGTAAAACTGTGGGTTCTTGTTGAGAACCATCGAAGTTATCGGCAAAGTCTACGGTTTCGGCTTCAATATCTTGGAGGAGGGCAACACTGGTTAAGGCGTGCAAGCGACATTCTGTGTACCGCATTGCCGCTGGTGGATCATTGTCTACTGAACCAAAGTTACCATGTCCACTGATGAGAGGCGATCGCATGGAAAAATCCTGCGCCATCCGCACCAGGGCATCATACACTGCCGTGTCACCGTGAGGGTGATATTTACCCAACACTTCCCCGACCACACGGGCGCATTTCCTGAAAGGGCGATCATGTAGTAAACCCAGTTCGTGCATGGCATAGAGGATGCGACGATGCACAGGTTTGAGTCCATCCCTAGCATCTGGCAGCGCCCGACCTACAATGACGCTCATGGCGTATTCTAGATAAGACCGCGACATTTCACCTCGCAAATCCGTCGGGATAATCCTCTCCTGTGAGGTTGTCATAAACTCGAAAACTCCAAAAAAATGTAGATTTTAGGCTTCAACTTGACAAAAGACAAAATTATGTCAAATTAACTTTGAATAGTTGTCATATTTTGCTATAATTCTAACATATTCTCACCCAATTCACACAAATACTATCCAATCTGTCCAAGTAGTCAATTTACAACTTACATAAACAGACTAAATAATTGCCGACAATCTCCAAATCTAATTGATTATTTGCATCTAAAAACAACTTATCTAAATAAAAATATCCAGAATATTTTATAGATGCACTCTTAAGAAATCAACTTTAAAATCTGATGGCAATCATCGGCAAATTATGCCATTTTGCAGTCAATACCACCCCAAAAGTTAGATATTGGATGAGTTAATTATCATAGGACATTTTATCCAAGAAAATCTTAGTCGTACTATCTTCCACTCTCGTATAAATATAGGTTTCCGGCTCTTTGATTTTTTGAGTTTTAAATATCTTTTCGGCACGTTCCCACAAATCTGCATCCTCGCCATAGGGAATATTATTAAATCCCTTTAATTCAAAAAACATCGGTCTTTTTCCAAAAAATGTAGCGCCGACAACGCATTCTCTAATATTAATTGTTTGATCAGGTTGAAAATAATCAGGAACAGAAAATTCCTCCTCAATTTCACATCCACCTTCAATCAAATCAATCTCTGGATTAGCTTGCATAAATTCCAGCCGCGATTCTAGATGATGGGGTTTATAGGTATCGTCACTGTCAATAAACGTGATATAGTTACCAAAAGATGCTTGAATACCCGCATTTCTGGCGTAAGCGGCTTTCCGATTTTGATGTTTAAGATAACGAACATGGTTAAATTTTTGTAAGTAACCATTGACAATTTCAAAAGTATGATCTTGGCTACCATCATCAACTACAATTAATTCAAAATCCTGAAAAGTTTGTTGAAGTACACTATTTATGCAATCTTTTAAATATTTTGCTCGATTGTAGGTACATAAAATAATCGAGATTGTCGGCTTAGGGTCAAAATTTATACTAGGCATTTTTTTGAGGTTGAACAAAAGTTCCTTGAAATTAGGTATAACTCGCATATTATACGTTATTTATGGATTACTATAAAAATCACCCATTTGTTCAAAATCATTAAATATTATGAATCAAAATCAGCTTATTCAACAAGAGTTAAATCCTAAAATCACAGTTGTTATGCCAGTGTATAATGGCGAAAAATATCTTGATACAGCAATCAAGAGTATTTTAAATCAAACGTTTACGAATTTTGAACTTGTAATTGTAGATGATGCTTCAACAGATAGCAGCGTAAAAATTATAAATTCCTATGAAGACAAACGCATCAAATTAATTAAAAACAATGTAAATCTGGGGATACCAACAACTAGAAATAAATGTTTGCAAGCATCATCAGGTGAATACATTGCTGTTTTAGATTGCGATGACTATGCTTATCCATCAAGATTAGCAGAACAATTTGAGTTTATGGAAAATAACCCAGACTTTGGTATGGTTGGGTCTTGGGTTGAATTAATGGATGATCAGGATAATTTGACGGGTGAAGTATGGAATGAGGAAGAACCCGATCAAAAAATTCCTTGTCGGCTGTTATTCCATAACTATTTTGCTCATTCAGCAGTTTTGATGAGAAGAAGTGCAATCAACGCAGTTAAGATAAATGGAGAGGTTTACAGAAAAGATTATCCAAATGCTCAAGATTATGATCTATGGGTAAGAATATCCAAAAAATTCAAAGTTTGGAATATTCCCAAAGTGTTAATTAAATATCGTGTACATTCTCATTGTATAAGTCTAAAAGCCGCAAATTTAGTTGAAAAATTGACCTGTAAAATACTTACTGCTCAAATCAATGATTTAGGTATTCAACCCACTGATAAAGAATTAGCATTACATAGACAAATAGGATCATATAATCCCCAAAAAATTGATACATCTATAGAGTACATGAAAGAAGTAGCAAATTGGTTGACAATACTCAGAAATGCTAATCATAAAACAGGTTTATACAATCATCATGATTTTAATCAAGTTCTCGCAGATTTACAGTTATTTATGTTTTGTCATTGTCTTACAGCAAATTGTCATCAAACCTGGAACAAGAACCCCACCCCCAACCCCCTCCCCGCAAGCGATGAGGGGGCTAGGATGTACCTTATATGATTGGAAATCGCTGTAAACAACGAGAAATAGAATTACACAGATGAGAATTAATTAGCAAAAAGGGGAACAAGGAACAGAAAAGTAAAAGTCTAGCAGTCATCCATTCTTATTATATCTACAGAGAAAAATGCAGTATTCCTTGTTCAGCGTCCAATGCTGCCATCACTCCTACGGGTAAAGTAGCATTGGGGCTATTATGACCAAAGGGGAGATTAGAAACTATGGGAATACCCAAATCACCTAAACAATCGCGCAAAACTTCCTCTACAGTAAAACTAGGTATGTTAGGGGGGGCCTCACATTGAGTAAATCCACCTAAAGCAATACCGCGAACTTGGGATAAGACCCCACTTAATCGCCACTGAGTTAACATTCTATCAATGCGATAAGGTGTTTCTGTGACATCTTCTAAGGCTAAGATCACACCATTAAGGTCTGGTAAAATCGGTGTTCCTAAAAGATGGGTAGCGACTGTGAGATTACCAGGAAGTAAGATTCCTGTACTTGTACCACCACCCCAACCACAACCCTTTAAAGGTGAGAGGGGACGACCTTCTACTATGTCTAATAACCGCTTGATTGACCATTCTGGCTCATTGGCTAGGGTAGTCATGACGGGACCATGTACACTGGCAATTCCGGCGTTGTAGAGACTCCAAAGCAGGGCTGTGATATCAGAAAAGCCAATTAACCATTTAGGGGTAATAGTATTTTCTTGCCAATTCCAATCTTCTAAAATCCGGGTGCTACCAAAACCACCTCTCGCGCAGAGAATACCCTTACATTCTGGATCTTGCCATGCTGTAGCTAATTGCTGACGACGGTGGGCATCTGTACCAGCTAGATAACCATGTCTATCACTTATATTGTCGCTAATTTTAATCCGATAGCCGTGCGACTTCCAAATTTCCACACCTTGATTAAAAGCCTCAACCTCTCGTAATGCACCACTGGGGGCAATGACGCGCAGTAAATCACCTGGTTTGAGGGGTAGGGGTAAGAGGGTAGATTTGCGGTTTTGAATATTAGACATCAAGAGAATTACTGGCGGTTGTTAAATTTAAATTAGATAAAGAATCTACGGTAAAAGCCATACTGTAAGAGACTCTTAACTCTTAACTCCTGACTCCTGACTCCTGACTTCTGTGATAGTAGGTTTCTGATTTCCGCCGATATTTTCCCGTTGGTTAATTAAATAAATACTGATTAAGGTCAGAAAAACCCCAAACCATTGAATAGTAGTCAGGACTTCATTGAGAAAAATATAACCAAATATTAAAGCAAAAACAGGTGTGAGAAAAGTCAGAGAACTTAAACTGGTGAGATTACCACTGGAGGCAAAGTAGAAAAATAATCCATAGGCGATCGCACTGCCAAATACAGTAGCATAACTTAAAGCCAGCCAGTCCGACAGGACAAGATTTTCCCACTGTTGGGATTCTAACACCGCAGAAATTCCCCACAAAGGCAAGCCACCGATAATCATGTGCCATCCTGTAGCCGTTACTGGATCTGCATATCGGCACACAAACCGAATCATCACCGTTCCCACAGCCATTGATAAAGCAGCGAGTAACATTAATAACTCACCACTATCAAATAACTCTCGCCAATTATCTATGGAAATAGTAATCCCTGCCTCAAAAACATGGAAAATCCACTCTTGCGGTAAACCAATCAGACTAATTCCTGTAATTCCCAAACCTAACCCCAACCATCCCCATAATCCAATATGTTCTTGAAATAGCCAGAGTGAAAGTAAAGCGACTGCTAAGGGTTGGGAGTCTATCATCACCGAACCTAAGCCGGCATTGGTTCTGACTAAACCTTCGGCTAAAAAGCCTTGAAATAATGTACCATCAACCAAAGCAAATATAATAATCCACAACCATCCTAACCAACTTTGAGGTTGGGGTTTACCCATGAATGCAGCCACTATGAGAATTAATACTCCCGCAGGTATCAATCTGACTCCAGCCATAAATAGGGGTGTAGTATGAGGAATTACGCCTTTCATTGCCACCATTGCTGTACCCCAAAGGAAAAAAGGAGTAATTAATAGTAGGGAACTTATGGTAGATTTATATCCTCTCAGTTCTAATAGCATGGATAAATAGTAAAGTTTTGTAAACAGATCGTAAAAATAGTTTAACTGAAATTTAACCAAAATATGGAATTTTATGTTATGGCATCGTTACGGAAGAGGATAAGTAATATTTAGATGTAATTTCATTAGCATTTCACTGATAACTAGTACCGCAGGGCGTTCGTCAAAAGTCAAAAGTCAAAAGTCAAAACGAATATACAATGAGCTTTCCAGTAGTTTGGAATGGTCTATTTATTTCCGCTGTGCTGTACTAGTACAGGTTGGCATAAATAACATGACCATTAAAAGCTCCGAAAATTTGATTGATTACAAGC